>JAQVYV010000051.1 GCA_028708525.1 Eubacteriales bacterium | reverse complement strand
GCAACGGTCAAAACAGCCAGGATAAGGATCACAAGAAAAACCGATACCACCGTTGACGCTGAAACACTTTTCCTTCTCGGGATAAGGTTGATATCCTGTTTGATCATGTCACGCCTCCTCCCTTAATGTTATAGCAATAGCATTTGTGTAATCTATACCATTATTCTTCTTGGGTGGATCCAGAAACATACCGTCCAGAAATCTGGCCGTATTTATCGTAGGTATCCCGAGAATATTTCCAATATATTCCTGAATGCCGATGATATGTGTAAATCCTCCGGTAAAATATACCGCTTCAATGGGATCATCCTGATTCCTGCTCCTGTAGTAGTCGATCACTCTGCTGATTTCATTAGATATCTCGCGAATATAATTCTCAAGCACACTTTTCTCAATAACATTCTCTTCGCTGTATGTAAGTATATCATCTGTGAAAAGTTGTTTTCTTACCTGTTCAGGAGTTTTATTGGTCTTAAGCGAGATATCCTCACAGATAGTTGACATAGCATTGTCGACGATTTTATTGATGAAAAACCTGTTGTTACCATAAACACTTACAGAAACCCTCGAATTATCGATATATACACAAGCAAAATTCGATGTCCGTGTAAGGTTCTTGATTTTAAGCATTTTGAAAAGCTTCTCATAAGCATTTTCCATGATATCAAGGTATACAAGCTTGAACCCCGCTGCCTTTATACAATCCGCATATTCTTTCAAAACACGGGTAGGTGCCGCGTAAACAAGCACCTGATACTGTTTCTTCTCATCTGTTTCTATCTTATCGGCTATAACAAAGTCAATAACATAGTTTTCAGGTTCATCCGGCAAAAACCCTGCAATCTCCGTCTTTATGTTACTGATAAGGTGTTTCTCCTCCATGATCGGAAGTGTGATATATCTGATAATTATGTCAGGACTGCTGATACAAAGCGCACATTTTCTGTATGACGTCCCAAGGCTTTTCCTTGCATTTCTGAGTACTTCAGTCAGCATGGTTTTCGATTCGATCACACCGTTTAAAATAATATTATCCGGCAGATCGATATATGTGTACTTACTGATCCGGCCCTTTCCGTTCACTAAAACCATTTTCACATTCCGGGTACCTATCTCTATACCTACGAGTTTCTTCTGCTTTACTGCCATCACTTCCTCCTGATCAATCCTCTCGTATAGGTTTACTGAAAATAACTGTTACCTGTGCCTGCTGAGCAGGCTCATCCCCACCCGGAGTCACATTTGGGTCACCTGTTGTTCCCGAGCCTGCTCCCGCTGCAGATTCTGTCGGCGGAGCGTATATCCAGGTCTGAGCAGTATTAAGATCAGCAGAACCGTTGATCACAGATACTGCACCTATCAAAGTAAATGAATACCCAAGAAACGCATCATTGTTGACCAGAACCGTTCCGGCCCAGCTTGGTCTTGTGGACTGAAGAATAAAATCATTGTGGATCTCAGTATATATCAGTCCTGCCAGTCGAACGGCCTTTTCCATATCATTCTCTATTAGAGTTTTAATATTTTCATAATGCACTCCATCCTCGGATACATTAAAAGTCATACCGCTCCCTATTACAAGATCATTCTTGACATAAATGTTGACCGGTCCGTCAGACAGGTCGAACTGAAGTTTTATGCTTGAGTTATCTCCATCAATATCTTCAAAATAGTAATCACCTGAACTGAATCTTACTGTATTGGCGTAATTGATCACAAGATTCCTGTATTTTCCGGGTGCAATGTATTGCGGAGCAGTTGTCCTCCAGTTTTCCAGAAGCACCTTATCTGTTGTTCCTGCAGTGAACTCTGTCAGAGGAGGTTTAGGTACAGGCAGAGTCATTGAAAGATCAGGGGCTATAAGCGGCGGATAACTCTGCCGCACATTCGCAGGTGTATGCTGATTGGTGCTTCCCCCTGCATATGATTCACCGTTTATCTCACACTTTGATCCCAGATAAATATTTCTGCCTGCATAAGCGCTATTCCAAATTTCAGACCTTGATGACGATAATGTGATGTTGCCATATGTGAAAATACTGCCTTCAGCCTTACATCCGCTTGAGACAGTCACATTTCCCTTAGCATGGATGTTTCCCTTAACATTCGCAGAATTCGGTCTGAGTATAACACTTCCGTCCGAACCGTACATTCCGTGAGCATAAACATTTCCCCTTATGACCGTATTATCTCCGATATCAACATCTGTCAGCGATCTTACATCGCCGCTTATATCAACATCACTGCTCTGGATAACTATATCGTACCCGTAGATCGATCCTGATACTGTAGCTGCATGAGTTAAAGCAAAAGTCTGTCCGCCTCCAAGATATATAACATGCTCGAACGCAGGCTGTATAACTCCCCCTGTCTCGAAAACTCTATGAGCGATCACGATCTCAGAATTCAGACTTCTTGACCTCTCGCCGATATTTCCTTTAGACGAAACTGCAAATCTGACAGCTCTTTCAGTATAATTATCCACTTCCGTCTGGGAATACACACCCTCATTCGATGCAATGATCTCTGCAAAAGGCAGAATACCGGAAATGGCTTCAAAATCACCTATTTCTGAACCATCTATCTCATTTTCGACATAATCAGTCAGCAAAGCAAAGTATTCATCATGAGTCAGTTCTATATCCGCCAGTTCCAACGCTTTATACTCAATCTGTCTGACAGTTCTGTTGATACCCGATTCAGCGATATAGTAAACCGAATTATTGTCCCTCTCGTATACAGCTGATTTGATACTGTTTCCTGAAATCGTCAGCAACCCAACTCCCAGGATCGAAAGGACAAGCAGAATAACAAGCACACCTATCAAGACAGATCCGTCCTGTGCACTCCTAATGTATTCATTTGTCCTTCTACGGCTCATCACATTCATCCTCTTATATAAACATCGACAGTCAGAGCGAAACTCTCAGAACCATTTTCAGTACTTTCAACTTCAACAGTAAGTCTGTTTCCGTCCAGTGAATAATCGAAAACTTTGATGCCTCCTGTTATCTCCGTTCCGTTCCTGTAAACACTTTCATCGCTGTAAGTATATGTTATTTCACCAAGAACTATATACCCTGCACCCACTGTAATATCTTCAAGGTCGGTCCTTCTCGCATCACGAGAAACATTTCTGGTAACATCTCTTACTCTGTATTGATTAGCGAGAGAATTCACCTGGTTAGTGAAGCTTCTGGGACCGAAGGCAAAAGCCGACATACTTGCACCGACAATAACAGTCATGATAGCAAGTGCTATTACTAACTCAAGAAGAGTGAATCCGGCTCTTCGACAATCTCTGTTGTTCATTACCCTCTTCAGTGCCATATCAAATGCAGCTCCATCTGTGACTCAAGCAGCTTCTCAGTTTCATCCGAAAAAACTTTGACCCGCACTTTCACTAATTTACCATCAGCAATAGTCTGTGTAACAACACGATATCCCTTTCCGAAAGCATCATCAGATATGGTCACTGAATCAGCCGGCAACGCAGAATCCTCATCTTTGCTCATCCTGTAATACTCTTCCAGAACACTCTGTGCTACATATGAAGCGTCAACAAGGGTCTCGGATTTTCTAACGATCCTTGACGTGTAACTGAACAACGGAAAGAAAGCAACAACTATGACAGAAAGGATCATGATCGAAACCATGACCTCCACAAGAGTAAGGCCACTTTTCGAATTATATACAATATACTTTTTCAGCTTCTCTCCAATCATATCAGCACCGATGAACCGGTAAATACTCCATTACATTATACCAACGAAATCAAAACAATGACAGATAATAATCAGCGATCATTTTGCCGGCCAAAACCGAGATCATACTCCCCAAAGCGAGAAAAGGTCCGAAAGGCATATACCTGTCTTCACTGTCTTTTCTTCTCTTAAGGATTATCACTCCTGCAATAGCCCCGATCCACACAGCGGCAAGAAGAGCTACTATTGTTTTGACTGTGCCAAGATAGAGTCCGGCCATCAGCATCAGCTTGACATCACCGAGCCCCATCCCCTCCTTCTTAAAAATCAGCCGTCCAAGCAAGTCAACAGCAAGAAGAAGTCCTCCTCCGATTGCTCCGCCGATCAAAGCTTCTTTCCATGATACATCTCTGACCAGGAACAAACTGCCGATAGCAAGTACTAGTCCTGCTATGATGAACCTGTCCGGTATTATCCTGTGATCAATGTCTATAAAAGTCACCATGATAAGTATAGATGCGAAAATCAGATGAAAAGCCAACGCTAAAGTCAGGCCGAATGCAAAATATGCTCCGGCGAAAACGATTCCCGTTAATAGTTCAACAAACGGATACCTCGCTGATATTTTCGCATTACAATATCTGCATTTCCCCTTCAGAAACAACCAGCTGAATACCGGAAACAGATCGGCAGAACCCAATGTATGTCCGCATGAAGTGCAGTGCGATGCAGGAAAAGCAATTGATTCTTCTCTCGGTATCCTGAAAATGCACACATTATAGAACGAACCAAGAACCAATCCTCCAACAAAAAACAACATCAGATAAAAAATATTAAAGGGCATTATTCTCTCCTGTCACCATCATTTCACTGCCTGTCTCTTTGTAAAGTAAAACTCCCGGTTTCCCGGGAGTAAAACACCTGAAAGTCAGGATATAAAGCTAAAAACATGAATCGTTCAAAGAACCAGAGTGTCAGCCTATCTTAGCTTTGTTAACAACCGAAGCTACTCCATCGACAACTGCTATTCTGGCAAGTATCTTGGTATCCAGTGCTTTTTCTGCTCCCTCATTATTATAATCTGATGTAGGCATCAAATCATGTGCAAGGTTATCAAGACCACCTTCATCACCTACACCAACTTCTTTAAGAGTTCCTACAGCAGCATCAGCAATCTTACTGTCAGGATTAAAGTTATTATGAATGTTTATAGCGCTGGCATACATCTGAGCTGTAGTAACTTCTACCTGAGTATTGGCTCTATCGGTGATCCCGATAAAACTTGGCACTGCTACCGCTGCGAGGATAGCAAGGATCGCGATAACTACGATAAGTTCAATGAGTGTAAAACCTTTACGTGTGTTTCTTTTCTTCATTATATTTTCCTCCGTTCCATATTATTAAGAATAAGTTCTTAATCAATGACATCTTATTAGTATGTAGTCCCTTTGTCAATTCATATCAGGCAAAATTGATGATTTTGTAACATAAATGTCAAAATACCTTATCAAGCTATGAGCGAGAACATTCCGAACATAGGCAGAAGTATAGAAAGTACAATAGTAAGGATCAAACCACCCATCACGAATATGATCACAGGTTCGATCAACGCTGTAAGTCTGGTCGTAGCAACTTCTGCTTCATCTTCATAAAACACTGCAGTCTTGGACAAAAGATCATCAAGTGTACCGGACGCTTCCCCCAACTGTACCATTTGGATGACCATGGGCGGAAAGACTCCGATTTCTTTCAAAGGCTCATAAAGACCCCGGCCGGCCCGTACCTCGCTGTTCAGATTCTTCACGTGCTTACTAATAAAGGCATTGCCAACACTTCTGGATGTAATATCGATCGCCTGAGGTAACGGAATTCCGGAAACAAGCAAAGTCGCCATACTTTGAGTGAACCTGGCTGTAACTATCTTGACAAGAAGCTTGCCCATAACGGGAAGTCTGAGCTTAGTTCTGTCGAAAGAATATCTCACATCCTCGGATCTCAACACCATCCGGATAACGAGAATAACGGTAAAAATAGCAAGAAAAATTATAAGGAAATATTGAGACATGAAATCTCCCAACCCTATCACCATTCTGGTTAGCCCGGGAAGTTCCTGCCCTGAACCTGCGTACATCCCTGTAAATGTCGGTACAACAAATACAAGAAGAAATATAACGACCAATACTGCCACGATGCTCAGTATCAAAGGATATGTCATCGCACTTTTGATCTTCTGATTCAGTTTGTACTCTTTAGTTAATGCATTTCCCATTCTTGCAAGAGACAGATCCAGATTACCTGACGCTTCACCGGCTTCAAGCATAGAGATAAACAATTCGGGGAATCTTTTCTCGTGATCCTTAAAAGCTTCAGTAATGCTGATCCCGCGTTGTATCTTCTTATAAACATCAATCAGAACTTTTCTGAGTTTGGGGTTTTCAGTCTGAGATGACATAATATCCAGAGCTTGCAAAATTGATACACCTGCCTTTAGGACTACAGCAAACTGGTTGCAGAAAATAGCAAGATCGCTTACAGGTATCTTGACTGAAAATTCAATATCCTTCTTGGCACCCTTCTCCGCGAGTTCAGCAAGTTCCGTCATATAATGACCTTTATCCCGCAGAGTTTCTCTTATGGCTCTGGTATTATTACCCTCTAATATACCTTCGATCGTTTCTCCGGATTCATTCAAAGCTTTGTATCTGTATTTAGGCATTTAAATCTCCTGTAGGTCCTCTGGACTTAAAAGTATTCATCCTGACGTATTCAGGATCGACTGAATGAAGGATCATATCTTCATATGTTATCTTTCCGGATTTATAAAGCGATATCAAGGAATTATCCATGGTAATCATACCTTGGGCTGCTCCCGTAGCAATAGCGTTATTTATCTGAGGAGTCTTTGACTCGCGTATCAGGTTACGGATAGCAGGAGTTGAAAACATGATTTCAGATGCCGCTACTCTCCTTGTCCCTTCCTTTGTGATGATCAATTGCTGAGATATCACTCCCTGAAGAGTCATTGAAAGCTGTATCCTGATCTGTTGCTGCTGGTTAGGCGGAAAAACATCAATGATCCTGTCTATCGTCTTAGCCGCACCTATAGTGTGTAATGTTGAAAAAACAAGATGTCCGGTCTCCGCGGCCGTCAATGCGATCGAGATCGATTCATGATCACGCATCTCTCCGATCAGTATCACATCCGGATCTTCACGCAGCGATGCTCTGAGTGCATTAATATAATTCGAAGTATCATTTCCTATTTCGCGTTGATTGACTATGCTCTTATCATGCTTATGAAGGAATTCTATCGGATCCTCCAGAGTAAGTATGTGACAATTCCTCTCTTTATTAATTATATCTATCAAAGTCGCAAGAGTCGTAGATTTACCGCTGCCTGTAGGCCCTGTAACAAGCACGATACCATAGTTCTTTCTTGTAAAATCTCTTATAGACAATGGAAGTCCAAGCTGTTCCGGCGAAAGTATCGTGGAATCGACATTTCTCATTGCAACAGCATATGTACCTCTCTGCCTGAAAACATTTACCCTGTATCTGTATTTCCCGCTGGCTGAGATCGACAAATCGTATTCGCCCTTTTCAGCAAGTTCTTCAAACTGTTTATCACTAAGGAAAGATCTCACACACTCCTCAGCATCCTGAGGTTTTATGATAGTATCACCCAATTTTACAAGTCTTCCGTTGACACGTATCGTCGGCGGTATTCCGACTGAAAGATGGATATCAGATGCTCCGATCTCCTGACATTTCTCCATAAGATCTGTAATAATAATATCCATTCTTCCTCCGCTGATCCTTAATCCTGAGTAAAGGCAACCGCAATGGCTTCTTTAAGTGAAATAACACCATCTTCAGCCAATCTTATACATTCATCCTTGAGAGTTCTGACTGAATTATCCGCAAGATATTTTCTTATCTTACCCGAAGCGTCCTCTGTCGGTATAAGTGATCTGATCTCGCTGTTGACTGTCATTACCTCATGGGCAGCAATTCTCCCCTTATATCCTGTGCCTCCGCAGTTTACGCAACCGGCACCTTCATAAAACCTGATCTGCGTGTCCGCAGGGATCCCGAGGATCCTCAAATCTGTCGGGTCCGGTTTATGTTCTCTCTTGCATACAGGGCATGTCTTTCTGACAAGTCTCTGAGCTATAACTCCTGCAAGTGCAGCTGACAACATATACGGTTCGACACCCATATCCAGAAGTCTGGCAATGGTGCCCGGAGCATTGTTGGTATGTAGTGTTGAAAGCACAAGATGACCTGTTACCGCGGCTCTTATTGCTATTTCGACAGTTTCCTGATCCCTGATCTCACCGATCATTATTATATCCGGATCCTGCCGCAGGATCGATCTGAGTCCACTGGCGAAATCAAGTCCTGCCTTTGGATTCACCTGCACCTGATTTAATCCGTGTATCATATATTCGACCGGGTCCTCAACAGTTATGATGTTCTTGCTTGTCTGATTGAGTTCGTTCAGCATAGTATAAAGAGTTGTTGATTTACCGCTTCCGGTCGGACCGGTAACCAGTATTATCCCGTAAGGATTCTTGAGAAGTGAGTCAAACTTTTCAAGGTTCTCCTTCGTAAAACCAAGCTCTTCCTTCGGCTTGAGAAAGGAATTCCTGTCAAGCATCCTCAAAACAGCTTTCTCTCCGAAAACTGTAGGCAGTGTAGATATTCTTACGTCAACATTGTGTCCTAATATTTCCAGTTCACATCTTCCGTCCTGCGGTATCCTTTTCTCTGCAATATTAAGATTACCCATGATCTTAATACGGGTTATCATGGCAGACAGAGCCTTTATCGGAGTAGATAAAACCGGAATAAGAGTACCATCGATACGAAGCCTGATTCTGACATCAGTTTCAGATGGTTCGATATGTATGTCAGAAGCCCCGTCACTGACTGCTTGTTCAAGGATCGAGTTGACAAGTCTTACTATCGGCGCATTTCCGACAGCTTCATCATCAGCATCTCTGATCTCATTCACCGCATTGATCATTTCGTTTTCTTTACGAAAATCCTCAAGAGCTCTTTCTGCTCTTACGTTGCCGTAAAGATCGTCTATTGCCTGCATGATAGATTTCTCTTTCGCTATCAGAGGCGTGACTGTCATTTTAGATACTATCTCTACGTCTTCAATAGCATGCAGATTGAAGGGGTCTGCCATTGCGAGATGGAGTTTATTCCCGGATATCTTGACCGGTATTGATTTAGTCCGTCTCGCTACAACGACAGGCACTATATTCGCCATCTCATCAGGTATGATCGTTCTGTTAAGATCGATATAAGGAATTCCCAGTTGAAACTCAAGTGCTTCATGAAGCTGGTTTTCTGTAACAAACTCCAGATCAACCAGAATATCACCAAGCTGTTTCTTGATAGCATTCGCTTTCTGAACTTCCAGAGCTTTATCAAGCTGATCCCTTGAAACCAGACCTGCATCCAGCAGAAGTTCACCGATATATCTTTTCTTCACCATATCAGACCCTGCTTCCCACTTTCACCTAATCGACTTTATATCATAGTATCATTCGCGATAGTGATTTTCAATTCATTTCACAACATCACGTCCCATCATATGCTTATAACAGTTATTGCATTATTACGAATGCTCTCAACGAAAAGCAGGCAAAGATGCGGATCATACTGAGTGCCTATGCATTCCATAAGTTTAGTCGCAGCTTGTTCAGCACTCATACCTTTTCTGTATTCACGGTCGCTTGTCATGGCATCGAACGAATCGCAGATAGCTATGATCCTTGACCCAACAGGTATATCCTCACCTTTAAGATGTTCGGGATACCCATTTCCGTCATATCTTTCATGATGATGCAGCATAATCGGAACTATTTCCTTTAAAATATCCATATTTTCCGCGATCTTAGCACCTGTAACGACATGTTCCTTTGCCTCTATATACTCCATATCGCTAAGTCTTTCACTCTTATTGAGAATACTATCTTTCATCCCTATCTTACCGATATCATGCAACATCCCCGCAAGATATATTTTATCAGCCTTATCTGTATCCAGACCGGAGATCAATGCCAGCTTTCTGCAGTATGAAGCAACACGCTTAGAGTGATTGTAAGTATATGAATCCTTTGCATCGATCGCTTTCAAAAGAGCATCAACTACTTCCATTTTAAAATGCTCTTCCTGTACTGTCGGATCAGGTAACGATAACGAATATTGCTTCATTTTCTCATATTTCCTTCTGTCTTCCTGTGCAAGATATGTGATCAGCAGTAAAACAATTACCTGCACAAGGATGATCAGAACATAAACCGGCACAAGCTTATCGACCGGTCCTGAAAAGAATACTGCAAGTAATACACATACTGCCGTTATCGAGTATCCAAACCTTCTTGTAAGCAACCTGTTCATTAGGAAAACAGGAACAACAAGAGTAACACCAAGATGCATTTTCTGAACCATATCCATGCCTGAAACAAGCTTTATAACAAGTACAGAAACGATCACGAGTCCGGACAGGACAATAGTGATGCACTTCGAAGTCTTCCCGGGACTTTTAAAGATTTGTTTATGTTTAGTCATTGCTCCCTCCTCTTTCCGGTATATTTAGTAACGACTTTCAGTAAATCAGGAATATTTGCTCTGAATAGTCGAAGTGCTGCATAGTAGATCGATATGAGAATCAGAAACACAACACATAAGAATATTAACTCAAACATCGTCGTCTGCTTAGATATAGTCCGCTCCCAAATCAGCAAAGCGCCATATGCAGGAAATACGATAACCAAACCGGATATCACTATTTTACCCAAAGAAAGTATACTTCTTTTCAACATATTCCCGGTTTTCCGGTCAAGTATGATCAATAGCATTGTTCCGCCCAGAAAAGCACCTATTGCAGCTCCGATCCCAA
>JAQVYV010000205.1 GCA_028708525.1 Eubacteriales bacterium | reverse complement strand
CATAGCATCATTGAATTCTTCTAACTTCTCGAAGAATGCTTCGATATTTTCAACCGGTGTTCCGGGCGGGATATCGCATCCGGAAGAAAGGATGAAATTTTTATAACTGAAAGTCTTTTCAAGAAGCTCCCATGTCTTGACTCTGACATCCTCATGAGAAGCATTTTTAAAAACTGAAACAGGATCCAAATTGCCGAACGCTATTCTTCCCCACGGAATCTGCGGCATTATTGCAGTCATGTCCACAGCATTGCCGAAATGAAGAGCCATAGCACCGGTACCTATCATCGAAGAAACAAGATTCGTGGTATTACCGCAATTATGCAAAATAACCATAAAATAATCGTCCTGAACTTCCTCAACTATACGCCTGATGTGTCTGGACGAGAATTCCTCGCAATGCTCAGGTGAAAGAAGTCCTGCTGCAGGCTCAGCAATTATGATACCGTTAGCACCAACTGCCTTGAATGCTTTAGCGTAATCTATCAGAAAAGTTGTTATCTTTTCCAACAGAAGACTCACAGGCTCAGGATCTGTCATCATGGAAATCATAAGCTCAGACATATCCATTAGCCTTCCGGCCAGTGAAAACGGTCCGATCTCACCGCCGAATGTCGGTCTATCCTTAATATATCTGGCAGACATCTTCGCTGCAGTTATATAAGAACCTGTACGGGCATCACCCACTTTAGGGATCTTAACAGAAGCGACCTCTTCAAGTTCATTGATGATCGGAGCAGAAACAGTAGGTATCTCTTCCTCGGAAAAATTAACAGGGCTTCCGAAAGCCTCAGCTTCAACCGACAGATCCATAACAGTGTTAGCGGCAGCAGAAGGAAACATATCCGCAAGTGCTTCCATACACCTGAACTGTGCCTCTCCGTACTTTACGACCTCCAACACATTTGTCCCTGCCAGACTCAATCCCGGATAAGTCATGATCGGCATCGCGATCCTTTCGACCGAAGTAGACTGGAGAAACATCCATTTTCTCATATTTGTCTGCATTCCTCTTCATCCTTTCAACATAAGACTTAATCAAATTTCTTCCTAATTATAAGCATGAGTTAAAAATGATGTTTCAAATAATGCGCACAATTTTGTATTTTTTTATTGAATACGGTACTTAACGAATCTATCCAGACTCCTAATAGCCGCATGAATATCAGGGAAAACAGGTATAGCATTTACTTCAAAATATGAAACCAGATTCTGGTAGTGACTCCCCGCATTGACCGATATCACAACAGGCTTATCAGTTTTCTTGATAATATCAGAGAGAAGTACTGCGATCGCGTCAGGGTCCAGATAATCTTCCTCAGAAGTCTTTAAATTCTCGATATGCGGCACTATTGCTATGAACATGCAGTCAACGTTATCATCCGCCAAAACTGCCCTGACATATTCAGCGAAAGCTTTATCATCAGTCATAGGAGTGACATCCAGGAAAGAAGTTCCGATATCTACGAGTCCTTGCTTATTGAGAGCACTTATTCGTTCAATAGTTATTTTATCAAGGACCGCCTGTTGAAGAAAATAGATAGTATCCGCTCCCATAGTTGCATCCAGTCCGGCATTCACTACACCTGCAACTCGTTGTCCGCGAACGATCCTGCCGCTGAGCATCGCGAAAACCTTCGTAAGATTATAAAAATCATCAAGTTCTTCAGTCAGTATACACCCGGCCTGCTCACAGGCAGCCTTAAACACATCATAACTTCCTGACATAGATGCCGTATGTGAGGCAGCTGCTTTAGCTCCTGCCTCTGTTCTCCCAGACTTATAGACGATAACCGGTTTATCAGAAGAAACAGCAAGTTCATAAAACTGTCTGCCTTCAAGCTCATTCAGCCCTTCAATATATAATGAAACGACATCTATATCGTCTCTGGCAAGTAAATAAGCCAGCAGATCCGGGATATCGACATCAGCCTTGTTCCCGAAACTGACTATGGTACGAAGGATCGCCGAGTATTGATTACGCTCGATCATTGTAATACCCATGGCACCGCTCTGAGTAGCAAGTGCTGTGTTACTTCTATCGGAATAACTTATACGCAGTTTCCTTTCATCGATAAACAATGTATTAACACCCTTCATGTCACCGGAAGGTGCATTATAAACACCCATGCAATTCGGCCCGATCAGCCTTATACCCCTTTTCCGTTCAGCGACAGCTTTAAGAAAACCTCCATAATCGATTTCAGGCGGCATCCCGGATATCAGAACGATCGCCTTATCTTGCGGGATAGAATCAAGGAAAAGCAAAGTGTTTTTCGCAGGTGCCGCGTAAACTATCAGGTCTACAGTCCCGGGGATCTCAGAAAAATCCTTATACAATTTAAATTCATGCCCGGAAATCGCAGCCGATCCTCCTTTAGGATTAACGCAATATATATCATCACGTCCAAGTTCCAGAAAAAGTGACACGATCACTTTGGCCATTGAATATTTGGATATATCAGATGAAACACCAAATACTGCTATACCCTCAGGTGCGAAAAATTTCTCAAGGTTACTGATATTCGGCTTCCGCTTTACATATAAGGGGATCTCTCTTCGAACGAACTCAGC
>JAQVYV010000050.1 GCA_028708525.1 Eubacteriales bacterium | reverse complement strand
CGAAGGATCCAGGAATTTTTCGAGACAGCTTTTTCAAGGATGTTTTCAACAGCATTATCAATGATCGGTGCAGTAACGATGATGGCGATCATGGACTACAAGATAACTCTTATGGCTTTACTTACAGCTCCTTTGATACTGTTGATATCTTTTATATCACGTAAGACTTTCAAACGAAGATTCAGAGCTCAGTGGATCCTTGAAGATAAGGCGAATAATCAGCTTCAGGATGCGTTGTCAGGGATCAGAGTCGTGAAAGCATTCGGAAGAGAGGAATATCAAAGTGAGCGATTCAGAGAGTTGAACGGACGTTTGGCAGACAGACAAAGCAAGAACGAGAAATTCTGGAGTACGTTCAATCCTGCTGTAGGAACTTTGCTTGCGATAACATCTCTGATAGTACTATACATGGGTGGGCGTAATGTTATCAGCGGTGTCTTTAGTATAGGAGAATTAGCGCAGTTTACAGGTTATTCAGCCATACTTATCGGACCTTTGACATGGATCAGTATGTTCCCGAGACAACTGGTCCAGGCAGTCACAAGCATGGAAAGGATCTATGATGTTTTAGATGAAGCTGATGAGATACCGGATCATGTTACAGCGATAAAAGCGAAGATTAAAGGAGATGTAAACTTTAATAATGTCGGTTTTGGATACAAGCCATATGAACCGGTCCTGAGAAATGTCAGTATTGAAGTCAAAGCGGGTGAAATGATAGGGATCGTAGGACCTTCAGGTGCAGGTAAATCTACAATGATCAATCTTCTGATCAGATTATATGATCCTGATGTAGGGAATATCCTGATCGATGGCAGACCTCTTTCTGAATGGGACAAAAGTTCTTATCATTCTCAGATCGGCGTTGTTCTCCAGGAAACTTTTCTGTTTTCCGGAAGTATATATGAAAACATAAAGTATGCTAAACCGAACGCAACAGAGGAAGAAGTCATCCGTGCTTCCAGAATTGCTAATGCGCATGATTTTATCACTCTTTTCCCTGATGGTTATAATACCAGAGTCGGAGATAAAGGCTCCACATTGTCCGGAGGAGAAAGACAGCGTATAGCTATAGCTCGTGCTATTCTTAGTGATCCTGCGATATTGATATTAGATGAAGCGACAAGCAGTCTGGATACCGAAACTGAATTCAGAATACAGGAAGCGATACAGAGACTGACGGCCGGGAGAACTACTTTTGCGATAGCTCACAGACTTTCCACACTCAGGAAAAGTGACAGGATAATAGTTATCGATGGACACAAGATAGCAGAGTTTGGTAAGCACAGGGAACTTATGGAGCAAAGGGGATTATATTATGATCTGGTCACTGCTCAGCTTCAGATGAGCAGATTGGATAAGAGAAATGTTGAAAAGGTTGGAGGTGAAAGTAATGGATAGTGGAATGGATTTTAGTTTGATAAGGATATGTGATCTTCTTGACCTGTCGCATACTATAGCAGGAAAAGAACTGGAAGGGGTTGAGTATCCCTGGCAGGTTTTGTCTGAAATAGGCAAAATCATAATCAAAATCGGGAGTACACTCGATGACTCTGAATATGATCATCCTGCTGAAGATGTATGGATCAGCCGATCTGCTAAAGTTGCTGCAAGTGCTTCTGTTACCGGACCGGTCATAGTTGGTCATAAAGCCGAGATACGCCACTGTGCTTTCATCAGAGGTAATGCTTTGATCGGTGAAAACACTGTGGTGGGAAACTCAACTGAATTGAAAAATGTGATTCTTTTCGACAATGTTCAGGTCCCTCATTACAATTATGTGGGAGATTCGATCCTGGGGTACAAAGCTCATATGGGAGCCGGAGCTATTACTTCAAATGTTAAATCTGACAAAAGTCTTGTTAAAGTAAGGTTCGGTCAGAAATGCATCGATACCGGAATGAAGAAATTCGGAGCGATATTGGGAGATCAGGTCGAAATTGGTTGTAACAGTGTTATGAATCCGGGTACTATCGTTGGCAGAAACTCCAACGTCTATCCTTTGTCAATGGTTAGAGGCGTTGTTCCTGCGAACTCTATTCATAAAAACACAGGAGAGGTTGTATTTAAAAGTGAAAACCGGTAGATTTAAAAGTGCTATTTTTGATATGGATGGTACACTTATCGACTCGATGGGTATATGGAAAGATATCGCTGAGGAAAGTTTCAAAGAGAATGGACTGGATGTCCCTGCTGAATTTGAACATAAGATCTTTTCAATGACTTTCTCACAATCGGCTGAATATTGTATCAAAATGGCAGACTTGGATATAGATCCTGATGATCTTGTTGCCGAATGGAATTATAAGGCTCTTGAGTATTACAACACTGATATTCCCTTGAAACCTTATGCAGTAGAATTTATCGAATATCTCAGAGGTCTTGGAATGACAATTTCACTGACAACATCCAATTTCTACGATGTTGCGAAAAGTCTTCTTGAGAGAAAAGGCATTTCAGAACTTTTCGACAGTCTGACATCGACGCAGGAGGTAACAAGGAGTAAACTCTATCCTGATGTTTTTCTGTTATCATCTGAAAGACTCGGAACACAACCAAGTGGATGTATCGTTTTCGAAGACTCATATACATCAGTTATCGGTGCTAAAAGAGCAGGAATGTATGTTGTTGGAGTTTTCGATAAGTATGCAGCTTTTGCTGAAGATATGATACGATATAAATCAGACAGATATATTCTGTCTTTTAGCGAACTGTTGAATGACGATGCGTTTTTCGCGTAAAGGAGTTAAAATGAATGATTCAAACGATAAACTGCTGGCAGTGCTTATAGACGCTGACAATATCTCATATAAGCATATAAGAGATATGCTTATAGAAATAACAAGATACGGTACTCCGACTCTAAAAAGAATATATGGTGACTGGACAAGATCAGAGATGACCGGGTGGAAAAGTTCTCTGCTCGAATATGCACTTACTCCGGTGCAGCAATACGGATATACGAGTGGGAAAAACTCTACCGATTCAGCGATGATTATCGATGCTATGGACATACTGTATACCGGAACTGTTGACGGGTTCTGTATAGTATCCAGCGATAGTGATTTTACCAGGCTGGCCATCAGGTTAAGGGAAGCCGGTAAGGTAGTGTACGGTATCGGAGAGAAGAAAACACCGGTTCCGTTTATATCGGCTTGCAGTAAGTTTATTTATATTGAAATCCTTGGACAGAGTGAGAGTGAAGGTGAGTCGACTGCCCAACCTCACACTACCGTGAAGGAACAGGAGCAAGACAAGGCGTCCTCATCTCAGACACAGTTGAAATCGCCTGTTGCACCTGTAAGTAAGGAGTTGAAGAATCTTCTGAAATCATCGGTTTCAGATCTTTCTGATGATGACGGATGGACGAATCTCGCCGCACTGGGAACATCAATTAGTAAAAAACAGCCTGATTTTGACTCCAGAAACTATGGATTCCAGAGACTGTCATCAATGTTAAAATCTTTGAATCTTTTTGAATTTGATGAAAGAACCGTAGGAAATTCTAAAATAAAACACATTTACCTCAGAAACAAGCAGGAAGCTGCTAAGACAACAGTAAAACGTAAGCAAAGGCAGAAATAGTGAAGAGAGTTATCGCAACCAACAGTGTTGAATATCTGCAGTTCAATAACCTTTCAGTTTTGATGGGGATAAAACATGCTTTTTCTACGCGTATAGGCGGAGTAAGCGATTCGGTTTTTTCAACTATGAATTTCGGATTCAACCGTGGTGACTCCAGAGAGAATGTACTTGAAAATCAACGAAGGTTTTGCGAAGCTTTGCATATCCTGCCCGGGGATCTGGTTTTTGCATCTCAGACTCATTCTACTGTCATTCGCAGAGTAGGTAAAGAAAACCTTGGCGAAGGTATAGAAAGGCCTTTGCTTATGACCGGGTATGACGGACTGGCAACCGATGAACCCGGAGTTTTTCTTGCAACTTTGTATGCTGATTGTGTTCCACTGTTTTTTGCTGATCCTATACGCAGGGTGGTTGCTGTTTCGCATGCAGGATGGAGGGGCACAATGTCTGATATGGCGGGTGAGACAGTTCGTTTTCTTGCTTCGGAGTTTGGCTGCCTGCCTGAAAATCTGTTTCTGGGGATAGGTCCTTCTATAGGCCGGTGTTGCTTTGAAGTAGGTGAAGATGTCGCGGTCCAATTCAGAAAGCTACCGGAAGAAATCATTAAGAGCGCAGTGTTAACACATCGAAGTGGCTTTAATTTTGAAAACAGACAGATCAAATCTCATATCGATCTTCAGCTTATAAACAAGCGATTTGCATTGAAGGCCGGGATAAAAGATATAAATATTGAAAATGCCGATATATGTACTTCGTGTAATAGTGACTGGCTCTTTTCACATAGAGCATCGAAAGGGATGAGGGGAAGTTTATGTGCTGTCATAGGGCTGGAAGATAAGGTATAATTTAAGTAATAAAATCTACGGAGGTGAAATCATGAATATCCAGGTAGTCCATAATTATGAGCAGCTTTGTGAAATGGCTGCATATATCGTCGCATCGCAAATAATAACCGATCCGAACTCTGTTATCGGAACAGCCTCAGGAAGCACAGTCCTTGGTGTTTATAATGGATTAGTCGAATTGTACGAGGCTGGTCATGTTGATTTCAGTAAGGTGAAATTGTTCAATCTTGATGAATTTTACGGGTTGGATAAGCATCACGAACAAAGCCGGTATAATCTGATCAAAGCTAATCTTGTTGACAGGATAAATATGCCTTTGGAGAATTTTAATTTACCTTGCGGTACGGCAGAAGAGGTGTTTCCTGAATGTAAAAGATATGAAAAGCTTATCGATCATACAGGTGGTATCGACCTGCAGCTACTTGGTATCGGCGTGAATGGGCATATCGGATTTAATGAGCCTTCTGACTATTTTGCTCCTTATACATATTTGGTAGAACTTAGTGAAAGTACAAGATCGTCAAATGTCAGTTTTTTCGGACATATAAGTGAAGTGCCGACCAAAGCATACAGTGTGGGTATAGGAACGATCATGAGAGCCGGAAATATTCTGCTGATAGCGGAGGGTGAGGATAAGGCATGGGCGATAAAGGAAATGATACAGAAGAGGGTTACACCTCAGATACCTGCTTCTATCCTTCAGTTCCATGATAATGTTACCGTTCTTATCGATGAAGCTGCTGCTTCAATGTTGTGATTTAATCAGATAAGTTAAGGAGTTTGAGCTTTGGGGAGTATAAATGAAGTCAGAAGGATCTATGTAACAAAGAAGAGCGAATATGCAGCTGAATCTGTTGATCTTGTTCGTGATTTAAAGCATGATCTTGGTATCGGCAGCATAGATAGAATAGTTATTTATAACAGATATGATATTTCAGGTGTGTCAGAAACGGAATTTAATGAAGCGAAGGATATTGTTTTTTCCGAACCGCCTGTTGATGATATTTATGTGGAAAATATCGATACCGGAGGAGCTTCATTTGTTTTCGGTATTGAATCACTTCCGGGACAGTTCAATCAGAGAGCTGATTCTGCTGCTCAATGTGTTCAGATACTTACACAGAACAATCGTCCTCAAGTAGTTACGGCCAAGATAGTTGTTATTTATGGGTTTTTGACGGAAACTGATAAAGATAAGATCGTAAGTTATCTTGTTAATCCTGTCGAATCACGTATTGCATCGATGTTTAAACCCCTGACTCTGGATCAGAAGACTGAAGATCCTTATGATGTAGCTTTGTGTGAGGGCTTTATCGGTGCAGATGATATATCTCTGCTTAAGCTTTCATCTGAATTGGGTTTTGCGATGTCCTTGGATGATCTTAAATGTGTTCGCGATCATTTTGCATCTGAGAAACGTGAACCCAGTCTTACAGAACTCAGAGTGCTGGATACTTATTGGTCTGATCATTGCAGACATACTACTTTTCTTACTGAGATTGAAGAATTAATAATTGCGGATGCCGATACCGATGAAATTGCTAAAACGATATCGTCTGTGTATGACAGGTATATTTCTGCTCGTGCGGAATTATACGGAGATATTGCGAAGAAAAGACCTGTTTGCCTTATGGATGTTGCTACGGCGGCTGTTAAACTGCTTCGCAAGCAAGGTAAAGCAGATGACCTGGATATTTCTGATGAGATAAATGCCTGCAGCATCAGGGTGCCCGTTAAAACAGACTCCGGAATTGAAGATCATCTTATTATGTTTAAAAATGAAACACACAATCATCCTACGGAGATCGAGCCTTTCGGAGGTGCTGCTACATGCTTGGGCGGAGCGATACGTGATCCGCTTTCAGGCAGAGTTTATGTTTATCAGGCAATGAGGGTCACAGGAGCTGCGGATCCGACAGTGCCTGTCTCTGAAACTTTGCCGGGGAAACTGCCTCAACGCAAAATAACTACCGGTGCAGCAGCAGGTTACAGCTCATATGGAAATCAGATCGGACTTGCAACAGGCCTTGTCAATGAAATATACCACAAAGGATATATGGCTAAACGTATGGAGATAGGTGCCGTTATAGGTGCAGCTCCTGCTGCTAATGTTGTCAGAAGCAAACCTGTGCCGGGCGATCTTGTTATATTGCTGGGAGGAAGAACAGGTCGTGACGGTTGCGGAGGAGCGACAGGTTCATCTAAAGAACATGATGAATTCTCGATCGAGAAATGCGGTGCCGAAGTGCAGAAAGGTAATCCTCCGACAGAACGTAAGATACAGAGATTGTTCAGGGATCCTGCGGCTTCACACCTGATCAAGAAATGCAACGATTTCGGAGCAGGCGGTGTGTGTGTTGCAATTGGGGAACTGGCTGATGGTATCCTGATAGATCTGGATAAGATACCCAAGAAATATGAAGGACTTGATGGAACAGAACTTGCTATTTCAGAATCACAGGAAAGAATGGCTGTAGTAGTATCTCCTGAAAATGAAGCAAAGTTTCTTGAACTTTCAGCCATAGAAAATCTTGAGGCGGTTACGGTAGCATACATTACGGAAGAGCCGCGAATGCGGATGGTTTGGCGCAGTAAAACAATAGTGGATATTCCAAGAAAATTTATTGACACTAACGGTGCTGCACAGAAAACAAAAGTCAGGATAGAGGCACCGGATATTGAAAATGCTTTTTTCGATCGGAAGATAAGTAGAACCGGAGCGGATGATTTTGAAGATATGCTTATCGAAATCCTTTCAGATTTGAGTACATGTTCCAGGAAAGGTCTTGCTGAGAGGTTTGACAGTACGATCGGAGCCGGAACGATTTTAATGCCGTACGGAGGAAGAAATCAACTTACACCCGAAAACGGAATGGCAGCACTTGTACCGCATTTAACATGCCGGACTAAAACAGCAACTTTGATGACATATGGTTTTGATCCTTATCTGTCAGAATGGAGCCCTTTTCATGGAGCTTATTATGCTGTCCTGGAATCACTTGCCGCGATAGCAGCACTGGGTGGTGATCCGTTGAAGTGCAGACTAACGTTCCAGGAGTATTTTGAGAAACCGGGCAGAACTCCTGAAAGATGGGGCAAACCTATGGCAGCATTGCTTGGAGGATATAAAGCTCAGCTTGATTTTGGGACACCTGCAATAGGTGGTAAGGACAGTATGTCAGGCACATTCAAAGATATCGATGTGCCGCCGACTCTTGTAAGTTTTGCAGTTTGCGCGGCTGACCCTGATAAAGTGATTTCTGCAGCCTTTAGTCCGGAGTGCAAAGAAGTTATATTATTGCCTGTTGAACCTGATGATTCTTATCTTCCTGATCCTATAAGAGTCAAAGCACAGTATAAATTGATATCTGATTTATCTGATAAAGGCATCATTCTCTCTGCTTCTGTTGTGAAAGCCTCAGGCATAGCCGCAGAAATTGCGAAAATGGGATTTGGAAATGATGTTGGATTTGAAATCGACAGTACTATCTCTGCTGATCAGCTTTTCAAACCTCTTATCGGAAGTATTATCATTCAATTGGATATCTCTGACAGAGTATTGGCTTGCGAAATACCGGAGATCGCAGCAGGACTTGATGAAAATCTGTGTGTTAATTTAGGTGTGACGCTAACTGATTCGGTAATCAAGTACAAGTCATTTAGTGTTTCGCTTGATCGATTGAAAAAGGTATGGGGAGGAAAACTTGAAAGCGTTTTTCCTACGCATTCGGTTGCCATGAAAGGTTATCTTGATTTATCGGTGAGTGCAGGGACTATGAGAACCGGAAGCAAAATAAAGGTAGCTGCTCCTAAAGTTTTTATTCCGATTTTCCCGGGAACTAATTGTGAGTATGATACTGCCGGAGCTTTCAGGAGGGCCGGAGCAGAAGCAGAGACATTGGTATTCAGAAATAATTCGCCATCGGATATAGCCGATTCTATACAAGCTTTCTCCAAAGCTATCAGCAGAGCGAATATCCTTATGATACCGGGCGGATTCAGCGGTGGGGATGAGCCGGACGGATCCGGCAAGTTTATTGCTGCTGCTTTCAGAAATCAATATATTGCAGATGAGATCGAAAAATTGTTATATGTAAGAGATGGACTTGTACTTGGTATATGCAACGGTTTTCAAGCTCTGCTAAAACTTGGACTGCTTCCGTTCGGTCATATCTCATCGTTGAAACAGGATTCCGCTACTTTGACATATAATACGATCGGGAGGCATGTTTCATCGTATGTGCGAACTAAAGTTGTTTCCAGAAAATCACCCTGGCTTTCTCTGTGTAAAGATGATGATGTCCATATGATACCCGTTTCTCACGGTGAAGGCAGATTTATTGCACCGGATCCTCTTGTGCAAGAGTTAGCATCATCAGGTCAAATCGCAACTGTCTATGTCGGACCGGACGAAAAACCTTCAATGGAAATGCCATATAACCCAAATGGTTCTGTTGCAGCGATCGAAGGGATAACATCACCGGATGGGAGAGTATTAGGCAAAATGGGGCATTCTGAGAGAACCGGTCCTTATATAGCTGTAAATATTCCCGGACCTAAAGATCAGATGATTTTTGAATCAGGTGTTGAGTATTTTAAGTGAAGCAGCATATCGTTTACAAGAATTTTTTAATGTGTTAAAATCGTTTAGCATTTGTGATTTTAAATCTAAGGAGAGAAAAAATGAGTTCGACAGTTAAAATTGGTGAAAATAGTTTGGCAGAAATCGCTTTTGATATTTCTAAAGAAGAGTTTGCGGAAGCTCTCAATGTTGCCTTCAGGAAAAATATCAAGAGATTCGCGATTCCCGGATTCAGACCGGGGAAAGCTCCTATGAATCTGGTTGTGAAGTATTACGGGGAGGGTGTATTGTACGATGACGCCATCGAGTACACTGCTGAGAAGGCTTATACTGAAGCCGTGTCGGAACATTCACTTGACCCTGTTTCACGTCCTCAGATCGACGAGATAAGCGAGATCGGCAGTGATAAAGGAGTAAAGTTTACTATTAAAGTCACTGTCAAACCTGAAGTAGAACTTGGCGAATATTCAGGACTTGGTATTACTAAGGATGAACCTGTTATATCTGATGAAGAGGTAGACAAGGAACTGGAAAAGGTTCGTGAGCGTAACGCGAGGATGATCCCTGTTGAAGACAGAGCGGTCCTTGATGGAGATACTGCTAATATCGACTATGAAGGATTTCTGGATGGTGTGCCTTTTGACGGAGGAAAAGGGAGTTCGTATGACCTTAGGATAGGCTCCGGAACATTCATTCCCGGTTTTGAAGAACAGGTCATCGGAAGAAACGAAGGAGATGAATTCGATGTAAATGTAACATTTCCTGAAGAGTATCATAGTGAAGAACTAAAGGGCAAAGCAGTTGTATTCAAGGTTAAATTAAACAGTATCAAGGCTAAAGAACTTCCTGAAATCGATGATGAATTTGCCAAGGATGTTAGTGAATTTGATACGATCGTTGAGTATAAGGACAGTCTAAGAACTAAATTGACTGAGACAGCTCTGAAAAATGCTGATATCGACTTTGAAGAAAAGCTTGTTAAAGCGGTGGTTGCCGGATCCAAAGTCAATGTGCCCGATGTAATGACAGAAAATGAAATCGACAGAATGATAGATGAGCAAGCTTCACGCATGAAGTATCAGGGGATCGAGCTTGAACAGTATCTTCAGTACATGGGCCAGGATATGCAGTCTTTTCGTGATTCTTTGAAGGAGGCTGCATTAGACAGAGTCAGAACAAATCTGGTAATGGAATCTTTAGGAAAGAAACTTGCTATAGAGGTATCTGACGATGAAACAGATGCTGAAATCGCAAGATTGTCAGAGCAATACGGATTAAAACCAGAGGAAATCAAAGCTCAGTTTGACGGAAATCTTTCTTTTATCAAGGAAAATGTGATATTCCGGAAAACGATCGATTATCTGAAAAATGAAGATTCTTCAGTTAGTGATAAACCTAAAACTGAGAAGAAGCCCAAAGCGGCTAAAACAGGAACTAAAAAGGCAAATATAACTACTAAAGAAGAAAGTATTGAAGTAGTTGAAGGAGGCGAATAATATGAGTCTGGTACCAATGGTAATTGAGCAGACGAACAGAGGAGAAAGATCGTACGACATTTTCTCCAGATTACTTAAAGAGCGCATAATAATACTTAGTGATGAGGTCAATGAAGTTACAGCAAGCCTGATAACCGCTCAACTGCTCTTCCTTGAAGCTGAGGATCCTGATAAAGATATTCAGTTTTATAT
>JAQVYV010000204.1 GCA_028708525.1 Eubacteriales bacterium | reverse complement strand
TTATAACTAACAGGCACAGCGAACTTAAGCGCAGGGATCCCCGACTGATCAGAAAATTTCTCATGCCAGTCACATTCCACCTTGAACTTCAAAACCGACGAACCCTTATCCAACGAGACAACAACAGTAATCTTAGAATTTCTGAATGAAATATAATACTTGATATACTGTCTTAACGGGTCACTGTAATTCTGCTCGATAACGAACACTTTCTGTGTCTTGTTCAGGTTCTCTGATCTGAGCTCGTACCCTTCAACCCAGGCGTTCCCATACATCACCGTATGGCTTCTGTGGCTCTGTTCAACGAATTTAAAGAACGCCGACTCATCCGAAATGAGCTGTTTTCCTGTCTTTTTGTCCGTAAGAGAAAGAAGCATCATATTATTGTCATCGAACTGAGCCCTGACAAGATCGTTTTCAAGGATGTTTTTCGGATATGTCTCTATTCTGGGATCTTTCTGCGCGTTGATCACATAATTCGACCGGGGCATTTCTTTCAGTATGTACGTCGAATAACCTAAAGCCGGTACACTGACACGCAGATTGAATTTATCAAACTCGTGTCCCCAGTAAGACCCGTGCTCAATATGTCTGAACTGCACTTCTTTACCGTCAGGTTCGGCAAAAGCCAGTTGTTCCCTTTTCCCAGGATGATCCCATATCGTTACCTCGATCGTCTCATCCCTTACAAACGAAGAGGGATTAAAGACGTGCATTATCCTTGTCCTGCCGAATCCTCTTTCAGCAGCCATGACTGTCAAACCGCCGGCCCTGCTGCTGTTCCAATTGTTTATACCCTTGTATCCGACCCCTGCTCCCTCAGAAGCACTGTCTCTGTCCATTGGTGCATCTATACCGGAAGTATCGATCGCACCGGCAAGAGCCATCATAGCATCAGTCGCACCGGCGTATGTGTATCCAAGTGCCTCCTGGATCCTTCCGAGCGCATGTTCACGGGTCTCCCGCACCCCTGACCCTGTCAGTATATCGTGGAAATGGTTAAACAAAACTCTTTCCCATGCGGCTTTGTACTTTGTGGTATACTCAGCCCCCTGTGCGTAAGTGAAAGCCATGGCGGATAGTGCTTCAGCTGCATACAGTTCATCCTCAGCGATCCTGTTAGCGTATTTGATCCTGGACTGAGATGAATAGCATCCGGTAAAGACATAGTTGAGCTCATGATCCACAGTCTCAAACTTATCCTTCGACTTCTCCAGTTCGGCGAAAAACTTATGATAAGTCGAAAATTCTATAGTCGGTGCGACAGGCCACTTCGCCATATCGATAAGCGCTTCGATATCTTTCCTTGTCGGTCCTCCCCCGTGGTCGCCCACTCCGAAAACCTTCAGCATGATATCTATATCATATTTACCGCAAAACTCCGGAACACACTCGATCATATCGGGAGTGATCACCGCGTTATACCAGCCCTGATCCCTGCATACAAGTATGCTTTCTCCCGAAGGCGACCTCCAGTTATATATGAAATGCCCGTCATACCCCCGGCAATGGTAGTAATACCTGACACCGCCCTTATTGAGTATTTCCGGAACAGACATACTGTGCCCGAAAGTATCCGGTTCAAAATCCAGCTGCAAAGAGTCACTTTCAAGTCCGAATTTCTCTTTAAAATAATTCTTGGTATAAAGGATATGTCTTGCAAGACTCTCGCCGCTGGGCATATTTTTGTCCGTTTCTACCCAAGTGGAAGCAGTAACCTCCCATCTTCCCTGAGAAACGAGCTCTCTTATCTGCTCAAACATCTCCGGAGCATACTCTTCAACTATCCTGTATGTTGACGTCTGTGACTGTGCGAAAGTCATCTGCGGGTATTCTTTCATCAATTTCAATAAAGTCCTGAACGTATCCAACGTGATCGCTACCGTCTCATTGAAACTCCACATCCAGTTCATATCTATGTGCGCATGCGAAACACAATGTATCTTATACTGTTTTGCCTCAGCACTCAGCGGCATCAGCATCTCCTCACATCTTTTAGCCGCTTCATTGGTAATGCATCCTGACTTCTGAAGTTCATCATACAAGTAAACGATCGCACTTTCGATCAGGCTGTGATCGATACCGCTTCTGACTTGTGACATTTTTAACGCTAAAACCAATTGTGCTGCGGTTCGTTTCGCTTGATATGTTCCTGCATTGTCTTTTATTATCGTGATCATATCGTAAATATTCATAATACCCCTCCGGACAGATGATGTACCTTCATAATACTTTAGTAAAGACAATTTATCAATGTCATATTTCTAATCTGGTGATTTTTCGCTTATGCTAAGTGATCTTGTCATATTTTTGTTAATGAAATTTACTTGCGGCAATGTTAAAATCTTAGAGGTATGGATATATATGTGATACTTCTTAGAAACATGGTCTACATTCTCCTGTCGTTTATTTGTTCGGCAGGACTGTTTGCATTATACAACAGATTCCCTCCCGCCTGGTTTATGGAACGGGTGGGGACGGAGGCAACAATTGCTTTTATTATGGTAATTCAAAAACGCATTTCCACATAAAATTGCCTCAGGCTGTACCGGAAAACCGGAAAAATAAATATTTAATTCCGGATCT
>JAQVYV010000203.1 GCA_028708525.1 Eubacteriales bacterium | reverse complement strand
AATATGAAGATAACTTTATTGAACTTGCCATCCAGTATAATGACAGTTATGCCGAAAGCGTCTATTCTTACGCTAACAACATCGCAACGGTTGAGGGCGGGAGCCATATGACAGGATTTCGATCCGCCCTTACTAAGGTTATTAATGACTATGGCAGGAAGTATAAGTTTATTAAGGACAGCGATAAGAATCTGCAGGGGGAAGATGTTCGTGAAGGACTTGGGGCAATAATAAGTGTCAAATTACCGAATCCCCAATTTGAAGGACAGACTAAAACAAAGCTGGGCAATGCCGAGATAAGGACAATTGTAGAGTCTACGGTCGGAGAGAAACTCGCAGTATATCTTGAGGAAAATCCTTCTATAGCTAAGGTTATTATGGATAAATGTCTTTCTGCGAACAGAGCTCGGGAAGCAGCCAGGAAAGCCAGAGAGATGACACGACGGAAAAGTGCTCTGGAGTCAACTACTCTACCGGGTAAACTTGCTGATTGCCAGGAGAAGGATCCTACTTTGTGTGAAATATTTATCGTAGAGGGCGATTCTGCAGGCGGGTCTGCGAAGCAGGGAAGAGAGAGAAAATATCAGGCGATCCTTCCGTTGTGGGGCAAAATGCTTAACGTTGAGAAGGCAAGGATAGATAAAGTTTTCGATAATGAGAAATTGATGCCGGTCATTATGGCGCTTGGTGCCGGTATCGGTTCTGATTTTGATCCGGCACGGCTCCGATACCATAAAGTCATAATCATGGCTGATGCGGATGTTGATGGATCGCATATCAGAACATTACTTCTGACATTCTTTTATAGATACATGAAGCCACTTGTTGACGAGGGTTATGTATATATAGCATGTCCTCCGTTGTTCAAATTGGCTCAGGGAAAAGAAGAGGTGTATGCATATGATGAAGCAGAGGTGGAGCGCATTAAGCAGGAGAAGAATTGGACTAATCCATCGATCCAGAGATATAAAGGTTTGGGTGAAATGAGTTCAGAGCAACTTTGGGAAACAACCATGAATCCTGAAACACGTAAAATGTTAAGAGTCAAAGTTGAAGATGCGCAGGAAGCTGATGAGACTTGTACTTTGCTCATGGGAGACAAAGTTGAACCCAGGAGAGAATTCATTCAAGCTAATGCTATTTACGCAAGAACAGATATTTAAGTAGTATATTTATACGAAACCACCATGATATGTTTCACGTGAAACCACAGAATCGTGTCATGGTGGTTTTTTGTATGTTTCACGTGAAACGTATAAGTATATGTTTGTTGGATTACTCAGGCAATCATGGTAAAATAAATGCATTGATTTTTGAAAGGCGAAAAACATGGGGCTTATATTATCAGTCGTTAATCAGAAGGGTGGAGTTGGAAAGACAACAACAAGTGTTAACGTTTCCGCTTACCTAGCTAAAATGGGTAAGAAAACACTATTGATAGATGCTGATCCTCAAGGAAATGCGACCAGCGGGATTGGAATGGAAAAGAACGATCTGGAGAGAACGATTTATGATGTTGTTATCAATGGAGAGGACATCAATGATGTGATAGTTTCTGCGAACAGGAAAAATCTGTTTATTTGTCCGGCAAATATCGATTTAGCAGGTGCGGAAATTGAGATGGTGAATCTTTTTTCCAGAGAAACGGTTCTTAAAAAAGCTTTTCAGAAAATCAAAGATGATTACGATTTTGTTATAATTGATTGTCCGCCGTCATTAGGTTTGTTGACAGTAAACGCTCTTACGGCTTCTGACGGTGTTGTTGTGCCTATACAAGCTGAGTATTATGCTCTTGAAGGGTTATCACAGTTGTTGAATACTATCAATAAAGTTAAAAAGCATCTAAATCCATCTCTTGAGATATTTGGTGTAGTGGTTACAATGTTTGATTCGCGTACACAGCTGGCAAATCAAGTTGCAAGTGAAGTTCGCCAATATTTCGGGGAGAAGCTTTTCAAATCGATAATACCAAGAAATGTAAGACTAAGTGAAGCACCTAGTCACGGATTATCTATATCCGAGTATGATAAAAGATCCAAGGGTGCGGATGCATATGAGTATTTATCAAAAGAAATAATCAAACGTTCACGGAAATTCTGAAAGTGTCTGTTGAAAGAGGTAAATCATGACAAAGAGTAAAACATCACAGTCGCACAAAGGTCTCGGTAAAGGACTTGGAGCTCTGTTGACAAGCGATGGAGTGCCTGAAATAGAGTCAGCATCTGTTGTGAATATCAAAATCACTGATATAAATCCTAACAGTGAGCAACCAAGAAAGAGTTTTGACAAGAAAAGACTTGAAGAACTTGCATCGTCAATAAAAGAGAATGGGATCATAATACCAATAATTGTTAAAAAGGAAGGCAATGCATACAAAATAGTCGCAGGTGAGAGACGATGGAGAGCTGCGAAGATCGCGGGTCTGACAATGATCCCATCGATCATTAGAGATTTAACGGATCTGGAAATAATGCAGCAGGCTCTGATCGAAAACATTCAGCGGCAGGACTTGAACCCGATAGAAGAGGCAGATGCACTTAATAAGCTTATAAAAGATCACTCATTGACACAGGAGAAGCTTGCCAACACTGT
>JAQVYV010000049.1:1963-10741 GCA_028708525.1 Eubacteriales bacterium | reverse complement strand
TTGCACGATCCGTACTGACATTCTCCGTAAATCTCTATCCATGTCTAATCATCCTACCTGTTTATTAGAAATATCTGCAGTAGAGCGATAACAAATATCAGAAGGAATAGAACACACGCGATCGTCGTTCCCATCCCGACAGAATTTTCAGATATTTTCCCACCTACCGGGTTAGAGTCTCCAAAAGCTATGCGATAGAAAAATAAGGCCATTACGTCTATACTACCGTCTATCCCTCCGGTGTTCCCACCGAGAATATAACTGAAATCAAACATTGTCATTGAATATATATACCCAACAAGAACCAGGTTGATCACAGTAATTTTGATTTGCGGCAAAATCACCAGAAACAACCTTTGCCAGAAGCCGGCACATTCTATATAAGCCGCTTCCAGACCATCTTTGCTGACCATGTTCATAGCACCCAGAAAGAAGGTCATACCAATGCCAAACCCTCCCCATGTGATCATTAGATACATGAAAGCCACACCTAGTTCCGGTATACCCAGCCAAGGTCTGGCCAAATTTCCAAGACCTGCAAGTTCAAGCAAATTATTGACAACGCCAACATTTGAATCCAACAATATCCGGAATATGAACACTATTATCGGAGTACTGATGATCTGGGGAGCAAAAATTGCTATATGAGTGAAACGATGACCTTTCATGTTGGCATAGATCATATACGCCATAATTATCTGAAGCGGAGTTTGTATTAATGTTGTAAGCAGAAATAGCTTAATACTATTTATAAGTGCGTTGGCAAATTGCTTCATCAGGTAATCATCAGTAAAAAGTGCCTTGTAATTATTGAACCCGACGAAAACCTTTTCTCCGATACCATTCCAGCGAAAAAGACTCAGCTGCATTGCAGATATAATCGGATAAACGACCAGAGCTGTATAGACTATAAGACCTGGTATCAGGAAAAATATGTAAGGGCGTTTCTTTAATTTTGCTAACATAATATCCTCTTAAATTACTTGACTATCTGCATGAGCGACAAACCCATGCAGATAGCCAATCACTTGATCCTGTATGAAATATCTATAATTTCACATTGGTTTTACTTGTTCATTTCTGCAATAATTCTGTTCATAGCTTCTTCACCGGTGGTCTTTCCTGTCATCAGATCAGAAACTACACCGGAAATGAAAATATCCTGAGGTTTGCCCGTTTCAGTCGGGACATTAGAAAGCACATGATAGATATTCTCACCAACGACATCAAAATCAGAAACTTCTTCGATGACCGGGTCAACAGTTACAATATCCTTTAATACCGGAATCGATTTCATATGATCTTCGGTAATCTGCTGTGCTTCAAGGCTGTTCAGGAAATTGATATACTCCCACGCCTCTTCCGGATGTTCACATTTACTTGAGATAGCATATGTTGTGAAATTCGAGTATCCGCTTTGAGCAGCGCTAACGCCATCCTTGTCAGGCAAAGCAAATCGACCGACATCAAATGCCAGATCACTAAACAGTGAATTATTCCAGGTGCCTTCTGCGATCATTGCTACTTTACCATTGGAGAAAGCCAACTGCGCAGCGCTTTCATCCATTGCTCCGGGGGGATTCCCAAAATATCCTTTATCACAAAATTCACGGAACTGGTCAAACACAAATACGATTTCTTCAAATGTTCCGGTCGTTTCTCCATTTTTAATGCGCTTAAGATCATTGTTAGCCAGGGAAGCCGCCATTATCTGCATCGGCCAGTAGCGGGACCATTCAAAATCACCACCGAGTGCAAACGGTGTAACGCCGGCAGTGTGCAACGTTTCCATTGCAGCAACAAAATCATCGTAGTTTTCCGGTTTCTCAAGACTGTGCTCAGCGAAAATATCCGCGTTATAGTATATAAGAGCGTAGTCGATAAATCCCGGATACGAGCAGTAAGTAACACCATCAACCTGCGCATAATCAACAGCACCTTCCGGATAACCTGTCGAGTCGGGGTTGAATTGGTCTAGTTCCAGCAAAAATCCGGCGTCAGCCATTTCTGCCATTTTCGAGCTCTTGTTTCCCTGTACCCAAAACATATCCGGCAATGTATCAGATTGCATAGCAATATTAATACCATCAAAAGATCCCGACCACTGATAATCTATGATGATGTTAGGATGCTTGTCAGCAAATGTTTCGTTCAGTTCGGTAAAGCAATCCTCAAGAATAGCTTGGTTGTCAGGATCTCCCCAAACTGTTAAAGTTACTTTCTCCTCACTGGTCACCTCACTGGTAACTTCACTGGTCACTTCATCGGTCACTTCATTGTCGCAGCCGGCAAACAGGGTAACCAGCATAACCAGACTCAGAAGCAGGGCAATTGATTTTTTCATTTTCTGTTCCTCCTTTTTTTGCTTGTGATTTAAATGGGCTCTGTTGACGTGGAATTGGTCGGATCTATATAATATATATTTACACCTGACTTGAACATATTCTGTTTGTCGGTGAAAATATCACATAAAAATGATGCTCATCCTGGTCTTTTTCTAATCTCCTGACTGTTCTTTAGGAGCTCCTGTCGATTCACGAACGATAATATCAACGGGCAATAGTGTATGCGAGTGATTTGCTTTCTTTTCGATAAGGTCAAGCAATCTCTCCGCAGCCAAAGCTCCAATATCGCAAAATTTCTGGCGGGCGGTTGTTAGTCCTGCAAATTCGGCTGTAGTCATATCATCAAAACCTGTTATTGAAACATCTTCCGGTATGAAAAATCCTTGTTTGCGCAAATAATCGAAAATTTCCAAAGCAAAATGATCATTAATACAAATTATTGCTGAAATTTTATTTTCCCTGATCAGATCCGGCAGCAAATGCTTCTGTGGGCATATATCTGTAAAACAGATTTTCTCGTTGAACTCGATTTTATGACGCATCAGAGCCATTTGATAACCTGAAAAACGATCTTCATGCACACTGGTCGGCAGTTCATTAGCCAGATAAGCTATATTCCTATGACCCAACCCGATCAAATGTTCTGTCATTTTATACATGCCATCAAAATTATACGAGGCAACCATTGTGCAAGGATAGCTTTTCAAATCACGATCAAGCATAACAAAAGGAATACCGGCTTCGTCAAGCGAAATAAAATGTGAGACATTACCTTCCGGATCAGTGGAAAAAACCAGCACACCTTCGGCCTTATCATGTACTATACGTTCCAATATTTCAGCTTCCGTCTTAGCATTGCGATTGCTGCACTCTATCGTCATTGCGTAGCCACGTCTTGATAACGTCTTCTGAACACCACGGATTATTTCCATTATCGGTTTATCCGGTTTATCATATGAATTTAATATAAGAGAAATTATCCCTTTACTCGATCTGACAGCATTGTTTATAACATGTGCATCCAGATGTTCCGTCAGAAAACTACCCTTACCTCTTATACGTACTATGCGTCCTGTATATGTCAGATCCCCCAGTACCTTACGAGCGGTAATTATGCTGATGCTATACTCTCTGCATAACTCATTTTCACTGGGTACTTTCCCGGAATCAGAAAACTCACCGCTATCTATACGCTTCAGCAAATCATTCTTTACACATTCATGCTTAGTATACGAACCGCTATTCAAAACATTTCCTTCCTCGGTTGAAATTTTATATGACAATAATTATTATACCTAATTCATATGTATTGTCAACAGAATAATAAGTTTTACTACGTTATTTTTATAAACTTAGCACATTTTTTTCAACAGTTTTGTTTCACATATTCGTATACCAATTCAATTTGAGCGCAAGCTTAGTATACTAACTCGATTTATTCTGAAAGAGCACTTAAATTTTTTCTGCTTTTATTTAATTTTCAAGGTTCATCACAATTCTTCGGTGAAATATTCAAAATAGTAATTCGTTAGTTCTTCCCGTCAAAACCCGGATATTCTCTCAGAGCGGCAGCCGTGTCATATATTCTGACAACTTTTTCGGGTGATATATTTGCCTGAATGTTATGTATTTGCGTGAAAACAAAACCTCCTCCCGGCGCAAATATTCTCGTCAGTTCTCCTACCTCTTTCTCGATTTCATCTAAAGTTCCAAAAGTTCCTGTTGTCTGCATATTGCAGCCTCCGCCCCAGAAAGTCAGTTTTTTACCAAACTCGTTCTTAAGCTTGACGGGATCCATATTCTTCGCAGATAATTGGACCGGATTCAGGATATCTACACCGGCATCTATCAGATCAGGGATAAGATTGTATATAGAACCGCAGCTATGCAGGAATACTTTCAGCGATGGATTTGATTTATGAACATATTCATACTGCAGCTTATGATACGGTTTGATCATTTCTCTGTACATTTCAACTGATATCTGCGAAGTTTCCTGTGTACCAAGATCATCACCAAACTGTATGACATCCAGATATTCACCGATCGCATCAAGGTATCTGCGAAGATTCTTCAAATGATTCTGTGCAAGCCTGTTGTGATAATAATGCATCAGCTCAGGTTCCAGAGCCAATTGCATGAAGTATTTCTCATAGCCCCAGTCCATCTGTCCTGCTTCAAATATATTGCCGCCGAAAGCACCCAGCAAAGCATACTCTGTTTCTTTATAAAGCCTGCCGGCCTGATCCCGAAGAAACTGCAACTCTTCATCCGTGATCTCCTCCAAAGGAATTGCATCGATATCACTTATCGATCCTGCGTTCTCATACGGATGGATCACCTGGTCAAAATAATATCCGCCTTTAGGCATACGAGCTATTACACTGTCTCCGTCCAATATTTCCAAATCACCTTTAGAATTCTGAACAGGCGAGAAATCAAGCGGAACCATACAGTCTGAACCGTCATTCAATTTCCATGCCTTCCATTTATCATTCCTGATATTAAACGATGTACGAAGTCGGTGTATCTGAACTACATCACCGCGCATGCGCTCCAGAACTCCCGTCCCCGGTTCGGCCAACTGTTGAAAAACATCATACACCCGTGTCGGATCTTCACCTATTCCCAGATGCCCCTTCAGTTTGTTATATGCTATAGCATTGATACCTGTTGATCTCATCGCTCCGAAATCAATAGGGATCATATCAGGTTCCTGATGTGAAAGTGCTTTTCTAACCCTTTCCCTTGATGTCATTCTGCCCACTATTATAATCCTCCGTTTACTTTATTCATTGCATTAACCAAACATGTAATAGCATATCCGGCACTAATTTCACAGATAAGTCTATAGGCTGCCGTAAAAATCGTGGAGTGTTGTGCACACTGCACCTATCACACACATTTCATCACCCAAAGAAGAAGACTTGATGGTTACATGTTTATTGTATATCGGGTAAAGATTATTTCTGACATATTCGATCGCCTTCTCCATATAAGAAGGACATTCTATAGTCATTTCCCCTCCAATAACTATGATATCCGGACTAAGAATGTTAATTATATTGGAAATGCCGATGCCAAGATATTTAGCTGTTTCATCGATCGCGTATTTACACAGCCAGTCTCCGCTGACGGCACCTTGAACGATATGCTTTATAGATATATTTTCGATGTCATCAACAAATTCAGTCAGTATCGTTTCGAAACCCTTCTTAATATGCGAGTTAACAATATGCCTCATATTGCTCTCAGAGACCATAGCTTCAAGACAGCCATAGCTTCCGCATGAACACTTAGGTCCGTTTACATCAATGGTCATATGTCCCAGATCACCGGCACCGTCTCTAAACCCGCGGTAAATCTTTCCATCGATTATGACTCCTCCTCCAAGCCCGATATTCATAGAGTTTATGGCAAAAATACACTTGTCACGTCCTAACCCGCCAAGCCAATACTCGCCGAATGCCGCTGCAACTGTTTCTTTAATAACAGAAACCTTCAAATCAAGCGCAGTTTCCAACGCATCCTTGATCCTTACATTCTTCCATTTCGGGAAGTTTGGCGGATTCGTCAAAATACCCTCCTCGTGGTCATATGGACCCGGAGCGGAAATTGCAATACCAATTATTTTATTTCTTGGGATCTCAGTTTTAGATATCAAATTTCCAACCAAATCTACAATTTGATCGATTACTATTTCACTTTCTGCAAATCTATCTATCGGAATACTTATTCTACACATTTTCTTAGAATTAAAATCTGTAACGATCCCTAACAGCCTGCTTGTAGTGAGCTCAATTCCTATAACATATCTTGCTGCAGGATTTAAATGCAGCATTATCGGTTTTCTGCCTCCGGAGGATTCAGCCGTTGATGTTTCGACCACTAAATCTAAGGACAACAGCCTGTTGACTATATTGGTTATCGATGAAGAGGTAAGCCCTGTACGAATCGCCAGTTCTTTTCTGCTTACAGGTTCATATCTCCTGATGGCTTCAAGAACTATCGTGGTGTTGAACTTCTTCATGTTTTCATTGTTCATGTTTTGAAGTTTCATTTTACCTTCTTTTAACAAGCGTTGGATTATATAATATATGGTACTCCTATATTTTTATAAAATCAACATATATTTGCCTTATCGTAGATTATTTTTGTTCTTATTGTTATTATATGTATTATAAAATATATCGAAAACTAAAATTATTATGAGGTATAAATATGAGCTGTATCAAGAAAATCTATTACTTTTCAGGAACTCACTGGGACCGCGAATGGTACAAGTCATTTCAAGGATTTCGTTTTATGCTGGTCGATACGATAGACAGAGTGATCGACACTCTTGATAATGACTCGGATTTTAGCACGTTTGTTTTAGACGGGCAAACGATAATTCTTGAAGATTATTCCGAAATCAAACCTGAACGTGTTGATTCTCTGAAGAAACTTATCTCGAATGGCAGGATAAAGGTAGGACCATGGTACGTAATGCCTGATGAATTTCTTGTTTCAGGTGAGAGTATTATCAGAAACCTTCAGATCGGACACGGGATAGCTCTAAAATATAATGCCCCCGATGTAATGAAGTATGGTTATGTATGTGATATCTTCGGACACATCGGTCAGCTGCCCCAGATCCTTTCAGGATTTGGCATCAAAGGAGCGTTATTGGGCAGGGGTACGAACTCCGCGGACACTCCCTCTCATTTTCTATGGAAGTCATATGGCGGCGATTCGGTCATAACCTTTAAAGTTCCTGAAAGCTTTGGCTACGGCTCATTCTGGCGCGATGTCTGGGAGGAATACCTAGACGGTTCAAATACCGACTGGTCGTCATTGATCTCCAGAGCTTGTAAATATATTGACAATGAGACTCAGAGAAGTGACCTGCCCTATATAGTTCTTATGGATTCAATGGACCATACCGACATCAATCCTTTTGCAACAAAGCTTGCGAAAGAGCTGTCACAAATCTATGATTGCCCTGTCGTCTTTGAATCACCGGAAAATATGGTCAATGAAATATCAGCGGGAAACTATGATTTACCTGTCAGGTCAGGTGAACTGAACAAAACAACCAAAGAACTTGTTGAACACAGCATGCTGATCCCCCACACTTTGTCATCAAGATATGACATTAAACTTCAGAACGATATAACTCAGACTTTGCTTGAAAAATGGGCTTTGCCAATGCAAGCGATGCAAAGTATATTTGCAGGTTCCGATGAGTCATCAGAAACGATCCCATTAACATATATCGACGTTGCTTACAGATATCTGATCTCTTGTCAGGCACACGATTCGATTTGCGGATGTTCGATCGATGACGTTCACCGTGATATGCACTATCGTTTCAGACAAGCGCAATCAATAGCTGAGGAAGTGATTTTCCGTTATATAACATTAAATTTAGATAGCAAAACCGATTTAGCCGAAAGAGAGTCTTTTGACATCATATCCGAGCCTCAGGTACCGGTAATAAAACTGGATATCTGGAATCCGCTTGTTTTCGAGCGACACGAGGAAGTAGTCGCAGACATTTTTTTCGACAAAACATATCCAACAGCTTATCACGAGCAGGGCTCTCCTGAGAAAATCAATTCTTTCAGGATACTGGACAGCAAAGGCGACCCTGTTGCTTATGCGATCCGGAATATCTCACGGGGTAAATATGTCAGAACACACTACGCCAGCTACAGGCAACCCAAAGATGTCTATACAGTTTCATTCGAAACGACTCTTTCTGCATTAGGCAAAACCGGTTATTATGTTGTGCCTGACAAGAAGCCCGTAAGATATTTATCAACTTTTACAACCGAGATAAATAAAGCTTCAAATTACTGGTTTGATTTGTCTGTCAACGATAACGGTACTATTGATTTGTTCGATAGAAAGCATGACAGACATTATAAAAACCTGATTTCTTTCCTGGATGATGGCGAACTGGGTGATGGATGGTTCCACGTTACTCCTGTGAGCAATTCTGTTGTAAGCAGTAACGGTTCACCAACAATAATCGAGCGGATATCAAACGGGCCTTCAAGTGCTATTTTCAGAGTTACAAAGTCAATGCGAGCTTCATCATATACAAATAACAGAAACGGGGATCATTTGCGTTCGTCAGAACTTGAAACATATCGAATCGTAACGGATATAACCGTCTCTGAAGCTTCCCCATACATCGATTTTCACACAACTGTTCACAATACAGTTAAGGATCACAGATTGAGACTCGTTCTGCCTACAGGCATAAAAACTGATAAGTATTATGTCGATCAACAGTTTTCTTATGTTGAAAGAGAAACTGGTTTCGATTTGGGCAGCGCTGACTGGAAAGAGTACGATAAAATCGAGAGATCTTTTGAAAGCATGGTATTCAAGAAAGATAATGAGGGAAAAGGATTACTTTTCATAAGCAAAGGCGGACTGCATG
>JAQVYV010000049.1:0-1863 GCA_028708525.1 Eubacteriales bacterium | reverse complement strand
TGACTCGCATTTACATGTGTTAAGTATTATAATGTGTTGGTGTGATCACCTGGCACTTTCATTACTCATCAATTACGGAGGGCTGAAATGAGCGAATACAACCGGTTCGGTGAATTGATCGGCAGTTCTGATGAAACTCTTCACGGACATGCCAAAGCTGATGTCATAAGTTTCATTGACAATAACAACGGACGTTATTACGAGATATTTAAACGTAATGAAGACAGAAAGTTTTTTCTTAACATGAATTGGGCGGCGTTCTTCCTTTCTGTGTATTGGCTATTCTACAGAAAAATGTATATGATCGGGCTGATTTTCATTGTCGTCTCCGGTGTTTTGGGTTCGCTGACCGCTTACACTGCTATTTCCGCCTTTAAGAGTGAGATACTTGCGATCCGCGAAGGATATGAGCTCCAGGCGATGAGTTTTGACGAAATATCAACAGATGATTTTGTCGATTATTCTGAAATGATGCAGGGAACCAGGGAACTCGACATTCAGATGCGCAGACTTCAGGCGAAGATATTCTTCTGGGGTGTACTGCCAATGATAATACTTGGATTATTGTTCGGCGGAGTTGCTGACTGTCTGTACCGGAACCACGTTCTCCGGAAGATCGGTGATCCGGGAGCAGGCGGGGTTTCTAAAGGTGCTGTATTTGGTGCTCTTGCTCTCATGTTTCTGAGCAATTCGATAACCGAAGTCATCAATCGTTTTTTTATCGAAGCTTTGATACAATAGGAGGCTAAAATGTTTGAGACTGTATACTCTATAAAGAGGATCGCTGCATACGCCATAGATATGGTCATTGTTTATCTCGCAGGCATGGGTCTGAACCTTGCTGTATCGGCTATGCTCACTGCTGAAAATGCTGTAGCCGCTGAAAGCGCCGAAACAGGAATGAGTATTTTCACCCTAACACTTATACCCATAGCAGGCATGGTCGTTTCGTATGGCATTCCCATTCTGCTTTTCGGGAGCCTTTCCGGTCTTTTGGGATGGACCCCGGGAAAACTGATCTGTTTTCTGAGGGTCAGAGAAGCTTCCGGTGACAAACCGGGCATTCTAAAAGGGATTCTGCGAGAGTTGATAAAATATATCGGAACAACATTTATGTTTCTCGGTGCTATCTGGGCAATTTATGGTATCGTTACAAAGCAGAAGACTTTCTATGATGACTGGATCGGTCTGGATGTTGAAGATATCAAGCCGTCCGGCCTAACCGAAACACAGAAGAACTGGCGCAAGACTTTCAGAAAATAGCACACCTTTTTCTTAACCTGCCGCAAGACAACAGCCTCTCATTGCATATAATTGAATCATTACTAACTGTTCAAGGAGGTTCTGATCAAATGAATATCACTGATTTCACGAGAAAAGAAGAAGTATGGACTGCTTTTTGGCGGAAAGAGAAACTGAACAGACCGGTTATGTGTGTGACCTCTCCGCTAACAGGAGATGAAGTCCATACGCACAGATCGGACGACAATGCTTGCGCCCATGCCATCATGGGAACAGCTGAGGCACAGAAGAGATACCTGGACTCATTTCTTAAAATGGTCGACACAACATATTACGGTGGGGAATCGATCCCTCACATGAATATCACACTTGGTCCGGATCAATACGCAGCGTTTCTCGGGGCTGAACTTACAATTAAAGATGACCACTTCACGACCTGGGTCAACAGCTGCGTTGATACCTGGGAGGGCTTCGAAACTAAGATCCACGACGACCCGGACTCGTATCTTCGGAAGATCATCGATTTCATTAAATATGCTGTTAACAGGTCAGAGGACAAATTCATCGTCTCTATGCTGGATCTGCACAGCAACATGGATGCTATGAGTGCTCTGCGAAGCC
>JAQVYV010000048.1 GCA_028708525.1 Eubacteriales bacterium | reverse complement strand
AGATGGTATAACAGCTATAGATAGGGCTGTTTCGAACAATATTCCATTCAGAGTCGTTTCAAGAAAATCGTTTTCCGATTTTAAGGATTTTGAGTTAGCTATTATTCATGCTTTAGCTGATTTCAATATCGATCTTCTTGTATTGGCAGGATATTTATCTAAACTTGGGAGCAAAGTCATAAATGAATATAAAGGAAAGATCATCAATATACATCCATCTTTGATCCCGGCATTTTGCGGTGAAGGAATGTATGGGATCAGGCCGCACGTCAGCGCGATCGAAAAAGGTGTAAAACTGACAGGTGCAACTGTTCATTATGTTAATGATGAATATGACAGTGGTCCGATAATTTTGCAGAAAGCTGTTGATGTCTATGCCGATGATACGCCTGAAGTATTACAGAAACGGGTAATGAATGAAGCAGAACAAGTAATTTTGCCTTTGGCAATAGAGTATATCAGAGATGGGAAAGTACATTTAACTCAAGACGGGAAGAAGGCTTATGTAGTTTAATGTTTATTAAATTGATCAGGGAGGAAATATGAGAAGAGCTATCATTAGTGTATCAGACAAAACAGGCATAGTGGATTTTGCACGTAAACTCACAGATTTGGGGATCGAGATCATCTCGACAGGCGGAACAGCGAAAACTCTATCAAATGAGGGTATTAATGTTCTTCAAGTATCTGAGATAACCGGTTTTCCGGAATGTCTGGACGGAAGAGTAAAGACATTGCACCCAAAGATACACGGGGGCATTCTTGCTATGAGAGGAAACCGGGAGCATATGCAGACTTTGGATAAATTGGATATAACGCCGATAGATTTTGTTGTAATAAATCTTTATCCTTTTAAAGAAACAGTTAGCAATCCGGATTCTACATTTGATGAATGTATTGAGAATATCGATATTGGCGGACCAGGTATGTTGAGGGCTGCTGCTAAGAATCATCATGATGTAACGGTGATCACGGATCCTTCTGATTATGAAAGAGTTATTGATGAGTTAGTAAAGTTTGGAAATACTTCTGATGAAACGAAACTTTTCCTTGCATATAAAGTTTTCGCTCATACTGCAGCATATGATTCTATGATAGCCGATTATCTTTGCTCTCAGATCGGGTATATCGATTTTCCTGATACGGTCACACTGTCATACGAGAAAATAGCTGATATGAGATACGGTGAAAATCCTCATCAGAAAGCTGCATTTTACAGGAATGCTCTTCCTGTATCCAGAAGCCTTACTTCAGCCGTACAACATAATGGAAAAGAACTTTCATACAATAACATTGCTGATACCGATGCATGTATAACTTTACTTAAAGAATTTGATGAACCATGCGTAGTTGCTGTCAAACATGCGAATCCATGTGGTGTAGGGTGTGGTGATAATATCAACGAGGCATGGAAGAAAGCTTATGAGGCAGACAGCGTTTCGATTTATGGCGGAATAGTTGCTGCGAACCGCAGGATAGATGGTGCTACAGCGAAGGAAATGTCAGAGATATTCCTTGAAGTCATAATTGCACCCTCATACACAGACGAAGCAATGGCGATATTAAAAGCTAAGAAAAATCTCAGAGTTCTTGAACTTTCCGATGTCGCGTCTTCAGTTAAAACAAGTGAAATGGATGTTAAAAAAGTTCTTGGAGGCGTTCTGATCCAGGGGCATGATACCGGTAAACAGGATTCTGATAAATGGAATACGGTAACAGTCAGAAAAGTTCAGGATAATATGATGTCTGATCTTGTGTTCGGGATGAAAGTTGTGAAACATGTTAAATCCAATGCGATCGTGCTTGTGAAGAATAAGCAGACTATAGGAATTGGTCCCGGACAGCCTAATAGAATTACTTCAGCTAAAATCGCTATATCTTGTGCAGGAATGAAAGCAGAAGGAGCAATAATGGCTTCTGACGCGTTTTTCCCGTTCCCGGATTGCGTTGAAGCAGCTGCAGAGGCTAAGATAACCGCTATTGTTCAGCCAGGTGGCTCTGTTAATGATAAATTGTCAATTGAAGCATGTGATAAACACGATATTGCAATGATATTTACCGGCAGAAGACATTTTAAGCATTAGGAGATAACATGAGGATATTAGTAATTGGTGGTGGTGGAAGAGAACACGCTATCATTTGGAAATTATCACAAAGCAAAAGAAACCCTGAATTGTATTGTGCTCCGGGTAATGCAGGAATAGCTAAATTGGCCAGATGTGTTCCGCTTACAGCTACCGATTTAGATGGTATCATTGAATTTTCGAAGAATGAAGGCATTGATCTTGTATTTGTAGCACCAGATGATCCATTGGCGATGGGATTGGTCAATAAACTATTAGAAAATGGAATAACAGCATTTGGTCCAACTGCTCAGGCTGCGGAAATAGAAGCCAGCAAATCATTTTCTAAGAGACTGATGAAAAAGTATGGTATACCAACTGCTGAATACGAGGTTTTTACCGAGGTCGAGACGGCTAAAGAATATATTTCCAAGCTTACCCCACCCATCGTTATTAAAGCGGATGGTCTTGCTTTAGGTAAAGGAGTAATTATTTCCGAGACACTTGAAGATGCATATGAATCAGTTAGTATGATGATGTCAGGAAGCGCATTTGGTGAATCGGGTAAAACAGTTCTTGTTGAAGAATATCTCAGAGGACGTGAACTGACAGTGCTTGCATTTACTGACGGATATTCAGTTAAGACCATGCCTCCGTCCAGAGATCATAAAAAAGCGTTGGACGGTGATAAAGGACTCAATACCGGAGGAATGGGAGCTATATGCCCGGTATCCGGTATCGATAGAGTTATGGAAGAACGCATGAGAGAAGAGATATTCCTTCCTACTATAAAAGCTATGAGAAAAGAAGGAAGACCATTTGAAGGTGTTATATATTTCGGATTGATGCTGACAGATGATGGGCCGAAGGTCATAGAATACAATGCTCGTTTCGGTGATCCTGAAACTCAGGCAGTATTACCTCTGCTTAAAACTGATTTGCTTGAAATAGTAGAAGCTGTGATTTCACATAGGCTTGATAAGATAAGGATCGAATGGTCTGAGAAGTCATCGTGTTGTGTTGTACTGGCATCGGGTGGTTATCCATCCGGGTATGAGACAGGAAAGATCATATCCGGTCTTGATGTTGAAGACGATATCATTTTTCATGCAGGCACCAGATATGATAAAGACGGTGTGATCGTCACTTCGGGTGGAAGAGTACTTGGGATAACAGCTTTAGGTGATTCTTCTGAAGAAGCAATGATCAAGGCATATGAAAAAGTTGCCGGAATAAAGTTCGAAAATATGCATTTCAGAAGAGATATAGGCAGATCATGAACAGAGTAGGTCTTTTCGGCGGGACATTCGATCCTCCTCATATCGGACACAGACTGATACTTCAAGCTGCTGCTGCTACTAAGTTTTTCGATAAAATCATTGTTGTTCCTGCAGCAGTTCCGCCCAGAAAATCTATTATTAATGTAAGCATGTCCTCATATAGATATGAAATGACAAATATAATGGTCGACAACTATGATTTCGATACCCTTGTTACTGTTAGTGATATTGAGTTAAGGAGAAAAGATAAGTCATATACTATTGATACGATCAGAGAGATCAAGAGAGAATCATGTAATGAAACAGAGGTGTATCTTATATGCGGATCAGATATCCTATACGAAATAGAAACTTGGTATAAACCAAATGAACTCCTTTCTGAAACAGGCTTATTTGTGGCAAGAAGACCGGCGATCGGTCAGACTGAACAGGAAGATAAGGCTAATGAAATCAGGTCAGGATACAGGACTGATATCAGATTTTTCGATGCTCCTTTAATTGATGTTTCGTCTTCTGTCATACGTGATATGTTTAAAGGATCTTTCTCAGGATTATCCGAATATATCGATCCGGAAATAGAAACTTGGATAAATACAAATCACATTTATGACAGTGATTTTGATATGAAATGTCTCTCAGAAGAAAGCATGACAATTCTGGCAGGTTATGAAATAAAGCTTAGAGAATATTTGAGTTCTTACAGATTGATTCATTCAGTCAATACAATGCGAATGTGTGTTTCCCTGGCTGTTACAAATGGTCATCCGCCTTTTAAATGTGCTGTTGCCGGGTTACTTCATGACTGTGCGAAATATAAGCATGGTTGTAATGGAATACAACATTCATATGATGGGAGTGAAATCGTCAGCACTGAATTTGGTATTAAAGATGAGGAAATATTAGATGCAGTCAAATTCCATACAACATCCAGAGCAAGAGCAGGAATGACAGAGAAAATCGTTTTTGTCGCAGATAAAATTGAACCATCACGCAAATTTCACAGAATCGAAGAACTTAGAGAATTATCATATTCTGATCTGGATGTTGGTTACCGCGAATGTCTGAAAGACATAATTGTTAGTCTTGAGTTGAAAGGCTTGAGAGCTCACAGAGATACCTATGAAGCATATGAAGAAATGAAATCTAAGTGAAAGGAAGGTAGAAACAGGAAATGGAAGAAAGAGAATTAGCTAATATAATCAGTGAGATACTTGACGCAAAGAAGGGTATAGATATTCAGATAATTGACCTTGAAGGGAAAACTATAATTGCAGATTATTTTGTTATTGCAACAGGAAACTCGAAACCACACATACGTTCTTTAACAGAAGAAGTTGAGATCAAGCTAAGAGATGAGTATAAGATAGAACCTTTACATATAGAAGGAAGAGACAGCGGCAGATGGATACTAATGGATTATGGTGGGGTTATCCTTCATGTTTTTCATGAAGAAGACAGAAATTTCTATAGTCTTGAAAAATTGTGGCAAAGTCGAAGGATTTGAAGATATTTATTATTAATGTAATCATTTGTTGAGATATGTCTGCTCAATTTATATTTTCTGATAGCATAATCATTATATGAGTGCTGCAGGGGATAAACTGAATAATAAGATCAAAAATGAGATAAGAAAAGAAGAAAAGGGAAGATTTATTGTTTTGATCCTTAGCTTTTCTGTTGTCCTTGTTTTTTTTGCTGCATTATCTGTTTTTGTTGTGGTAAGAGAAAAACAAATAATGTTCGATGATGGTTCTTTACTTGAGATATCTTCTTCGGATGATCACTCCACACTTGTTTCGGCTTCAGACAGCGAGTCTGTTACAGATGTTTATCCGGTATACATAACCGGAGCCGTTTTGAGCCCCGGCGTTTATGATATCAAACTGCCATGCTATCTGTATGAGTTGATCGATCTTGCAGGTGGGGTCAATGAGACTGCTGATATGTCAGAATTGAATCTTGTTTTTGTAATAGATGAAAGCATGATGATAAGTATACCATTCACATCAGATGCTCCGATTTCATCTTTGTCAGGATATACAACATCTTTACGAACAACATCAATGAATTCATTCTCAGATGATGATCAAGATCAAGGTGCATATCCGATAAATATCAATAAAGCAGATAAGAGCAGACTTGAACTGCTGCCCGGGATCGGATCTTCAACAGCAGATGATATAATTTCATATAGAGAAGAACATGGTAAATTTAAGAAGATTGAAGAGATAATGAATGTCCCGGGTATTAAAGAAAGCAGATTCAGTAAAATCAAAGATAAGATCTCTGTCGATTGATATTTTTCCGTTAAAATAGTAGAATTCCATTATCATAACAATCAGGAGAAAGCAAAATAGATATCGATGACATTAAAAGAGAACCGCTTGCGTCACGTATGGCACCTTCTGATCTTGACGATTTTGTAGGTCAGGATCATATCCTCGCAGCTAATAAACTACTCAGAAGGATGATCGAAGCTGACAGGATATCATCTATTATTCTTTTCGGACCTCCAGGGACAGGAAAGACATCTATTGCTAAAATAATCGCCGCAAGAACTAATACTAAATACGAGAGATTGAATGCTGTTACCGCAGGGGTTTCTGACATAAAGAGAATTATTTCTGAAACCGGAAATAAAATATTCAATCCTTCAGGAAGAACCTTGCTTTTTATCGATGAAATACACAGATTCAACAAAGCGCAACAAGATGCATTGCTTCCTCATGTTGAAGATGGTTCTCTCATACTGATCGGAGCTACTACTCAGAATCCTTATTTTCAGGTAAATAAGGCATTGATTTCCAGATCAACTGTTTTTCAACTGCATCCTTTAACGGAGGAAAATGTTGCTAAAATACTTAATAATGCATTGACAGACGATAAGAAAGGTCTTGGTAATTACGATATAAGGATCGACAAATCTGTTATCGAATATATTGCTAATGTTGCCAATGGAGATGCAAGAATAGCATTAAATGCTCTTGAACTGGCTTTTATGACAACATCTCCGGATAGCAGTGCATCAATAACTATCACTAAAGATACGATCCTGGAGTGCATGCAGAAAAGAAGCCTTGCTTTTGACAGAGATGAAGAAAGTCACTATGACAACATAAGCGCATTTATTAAATCTATGCGCGGAAGTGATCCTGATGCTACAGTATTCTATCTTGCGAGAGCACTACACGGCGGTGAGGATGTTGAGTTCATTGCCAGACGGATCATGATATGTGCCAGCGAAGATGTGGGAATGGCTAATCCTGCGGCCTTCAATACAGCAGTTTCTGCTTTTACTGCGGTGAAGAGCATAGGAATGCCTGAAGCCAGGATAATCCTTGCTCATGCTGCACTTATTGTCGCGTGCAGCCCGAAATCAAATTCTGCATATTTAGCTATAGACAGAGCTCTTAAGGATGTTGAGGATCGACAGACAGGTGAAGTGCCGCTTCATTTACGCAATGCTCCGGTCAGGGAGATGAAGGAGCTTGGATACGGTAAAGGCTATAAATATGCGCATGATTATCCGGGAAACTATGTTGAACAGGAATTTCTGCCGGAGAAAATCAAGGGAACGATATATTACACACCATACTCAAATGGTTATGAAGAGAAAATAAAAGAATGGATTGACAAGAAGAGGAAGAATAATGACATATCGAATTGATTACGGACGAACAGAAATGGTTTTCGACATAGATCCCGCAAATGTTATCTGTGAAGTTACTGCGAATGATGTTCATGCAAGATCAAAGGGAGAAGACGAAGTTAAGAGAGCGTTGCTTGAACCTATTGGAACTCTACCTTTATCCGATATATTACAGAAAGGTGAAAAGGTTTGTATAGTGACAAGCGATATCACAAGGCCATGTCCGTCACATCTAATATTGCCACCTCTGGTTGACGAGATCATCAGGGCAGGTATCAACCCTGAAGACATAACTGTTGTTTTCGCTTTGGGCAGCCACAGAAGACACACTGAAGAAGAAATGCGTAAAATCACAGGTGACAATATATATGATCTTGTCCATACTATCGACAGTGACCCTGAGGACGTTGTGCTACTTGGATACACAAGCCGCGGAACTCCTGTAAATATAACATCATCTGTTGCAAGCGCAGACAGAAGGATATGCGTCGGTAATATTGAAATGCATTATTTCGCAGGTTACAGTGGGGGTGCTAAAGCTATAATGCCCGGTGTTTCTGATAGGAGCGCTATTCAGGCGAACCATCGTATGATGATAGAAGAGACTTCTGCAGCAGGTAAAATTGAAGGGAATAATATCAGACTCGATATAGAAGAAGCCGGAGATATTTGCGGGATAGATTTTATATTGAATGTTGTTTTGGACGAAAATAAAGATATTGTTTATGCAGTTGCAGGTGACCACAGAAAGGCACATAGAGAAGGCTGCAGGTTTCTGGACAGAATGTATAAGGTCAGGATCCCTCGCAGAGCAGATATAGTGATAGCTGCGCCCGGAGGGTTTCCTAAAGACCTGAATCTCTATCAGGCTCAGAAAGCCCTGGATAATGCGAAACATGCTGTCAGGGAAGGTGGAATCATTATTCTTGCTGCTGAGTGTCCGGAGGGGCTTGGTGAGGATGTATTTGCGGATTGGCTTAATGAGGCTGAATGTATCGATGATCTTATAACAAGAGTTAAAACAGATTTCAGACTGGGCGGACACAAAGCTGCAGCAATAGCAATGGTTGCCGGAAAGTGCTCTGAGATCCATATCGTGTCTTCTATGGATACACAACTTGCTGCTAAAACCTTCATGATTCCGTTTGATACGATAAATAACGCACTTATTCATGCTTTTGATCAACTTGGTCATGAATCAAAAGTTATCATAATGCCACATGCAGCATCAACACTCCCTGAAGCTATTGATATAACGTAACCTCTGTTACAGTTAATGAGCATTGAAAAGTATAATATATTCATAGTAAATTACTATAGAATGTATGATAAGGTGAAACAAATGACAGATACTAAGAAAAAAATATATCTTGACCATGCCGCCACTACTCCTGTCAGAAGTGAAATACTGGATGTAATGATGGAACATTTTATTAACAACTTCGGGAATCCTTCTTCAATTTATTCGAGAGGTGTTGAAGCTAAAAGGAATCTGGAGAACTACAGAAAAGATATAGCATCATCGATCAATGCACTACCTGAGGAGATCTTTTTCGTATCAGGTGGAACCGAAGCTGATAATTGGGCTATTAAGGGTTCTGCCAAAGCCAATATCAAGAAAGGAAGACATTTGATCACTTCTGCAATTGAACACCATGCAGTATTGAATTCATTTAAATCGCTTGAGAAAGAGGGATGGGAAGTAACCTATCTGGGTGTTGATAATTATGGTTTGGTAGATCCTGATGATGTTAGAAAGGCTATCCGTGATGACACTGTATTGGTATCTGTTATGATGGCAAATAATGAGATCGGAACAATACAACCCGTTGCTGAGATTGCTTCTGTGTGTAAAACAGCGAAAGTTATTTTCCATACAGATGCTGTACAGGCACTTGGAGCTTTACACATTGATGTGAAAGAATCAGGAGCTGATATGATGTCTTTTTCCGGACACAAGATCTATGCCCCTAAAGGCATAGGATTTCTTTATGTCAGAAAAGGTGTAAAGATCGCTTCTATTTTAGATGGAGGAGGACAGGAGAAGAAGAAGAGACCGGGTACAGAGAATTTACCATATATTGCCGCTCTTGCGAAAGCTGTTGTAATAGCGCAAAACGAGTGTTGCGAAATGTCAGACAGATTGACTTCAATGAGAAATGATCTTTTCAATAAAGTACTTTCCAGGATACCGCATTCAAGAATCAACGGCAGCAGAGAGAAAAGATTACCGGGAAATGCGAACTTTTCTTTTGAGTTTATAGAAGGTGAATCACTGCTGTTGCTTCTTGACAGTATGGGGTATGAATGTTCCAGCGGTTCGGCTTGTACATCCGGTTCACTTGACCCTTCACACGTTCTTCTGGCGATAGGGTTACCTCATGAGATAGCACACGGTTCTCTCAGAGTTACTTTCGGTAAGGACAGCGATCCTGATGATATCGATGGTCTGGTAGATGTTCTTGAGGTCATTGTTAAGAGACTTCGTGATATGTCGCCATTATATGAGGATTTTCTTAATGGAAAGCTTTCTGAACCACATTGCATGCTGACCGGGGATTCTTCATATTGTAAGTCGAATGAAGGATGTATCAGGGTCTGAGAGTGAAACAGTATAATAAGTTAGAAATGAGGAACACAAATGTATAGTGATAAAGTTATGGAGCATTTCATGAATCCGCGAAATGTCGGAGAAATACCTGATGCTACCTGCACAGGAACAGTAGGGAATGCTAAATGCGGAGACATAATGAAGATCTATTTGAAAATCGAAGATGAAGTTATAACAGATGCTAAATTCAAAACTTTCGGTTGCGGTTCTGCAATAGCTACAAGTAGTATGGCAACAGAAATGATCAAAGGGAAAACTATTAACGAAGCCCTGGATCTGTCCAACAAAGCTGTAGCCGATGCTCTGGACGGACTACCTCCGAATAAAATGCATTGCTCACTTCTTGCTGAACAAGCAGTTAAGGCAGCATTAAAAGAGTATTATGAAAGAAATGGACTTATAAATGAATCAAATCGTCATATTTTCGCTGATACAGATGACCATGATCACGAAAATGAAGATTTCTGATCATTGATACGGCTTACCAACTGGAACCTCCGCCACCTCCGCCACCGCCACCGGAGAAACCTCCTCCACCGCTGAATCCACCGCCTCCTCCTGATGAAGATGGTGGTGCAGTATATCTGGATAAAGTGTTTGATGCGCTTCTCGCAAAGGACGTAAGAGCAACGTAAGTATATGCAGTGCCGGCATACGTACCTCTGTACCAGTCAGGCTGCTCCATGCTGATGTTTCTGAACTTCTCTTCCCAGATATCTGATACATCAAGTACTAAAGCATATGGAAGTATGTGGTAATAATACTGCGGGTCATCATTAAGCAATGCCTCAAGTCTCTCTTTCTCTGCAGCCTCCAGGAATTGTTTGAATCCAATTATTCTTTCAAGTAGTCTTTGACCGTATTCGGATCTTCTATGTGTGAGTGCTGCTATGACTTGAACAATCAGGATACCAGCTAAATTTAATACAATTAAAATAACAGGATAAATAGACCCTGACCAAATCATTATTGTTGTGTATATAGAAATCAAAATGCCGGAAAAGATAAGAAGTAGAAACGAAACAATGATATTGGTTATTTTCTTTCTTTTATGCCAACCGGCTTCAAGATAATAAATAAGAGTATAGATCAAAATAGTTGAGGCCCCGGAAAAGAGCCCTGCTATAAGTGATGAAAAG
>JAQVYV010000202.1 GCA_028708525.1 Eubacteriales bacterium | reverse complement strand
AAGCAGCTGTTCCATCTCAGATCTGTCAAAAGACTGTCCGGCTGCACTAAGTGCTCCTTCAAGTCCGTCAAGTAATCTTGCTCTGTCCCTGTCTGTCTGCAACCGTCCTATGAACCAGGTACCCATATTAGCCATCCCTTTGTAATCCAGATCCATGGGATTCTGTGTAGTCAGCATCACACCAAGGCCAAACGCTCTTGCCTGTTTAAGCAGTGTCAGAAGCGGTCCTTTAGAAGGCGGATTGGCGACCGGCGGAAAATACCCATAGATCTCATCCATATACAAAAGCGCTCTGAGACTTGAGGTGCCCGGTTGCGTACGCACCCAGCTCACGATCTTGTTAAGCAGCAAAGACACAAAGAACATCCTCTCGGATTCGCTCAGATGAGATATGGCAAGAATAGATATCTTCGGTTTACCTTCAGCAGTATAGAGAAGAGTATCTATGTCCAGCGGTTCACCCTGCATCCAGGAATAGAATCCGGGTGAAGCAAGCAGATTGTTGAACTGCATCGAAAGAGTCATTCTGTCCTTCTCCGGATAGAAGGTTTCCAAAGCCATAACTCCTATTTTATCAAAAGGAGGTTTCTGGATATTAACTATCAGGTTCGGAAGATCCATACCGGCCTTATTCCTCCATGCTGACAGCAATATATTAGAGATAAGTATATGCTCTCTGCTCTTTATCGGGTCAGCGTCTATGCCCAATAAGCCAAGAAGGCTTGATGATGTTCCTGAGGCGAGTTCATTGATGCTTTCGGCATCATTCAGGATAGCTTCTGAAGGCGATGAAAAAAGATTAACTATCGAAACAGGTTTTCCTGCAGTACTTCCGGGTGTATAAATCTGGAATTCCGTCTTTTCCCTCATCATTTGGATCCGCTGCCCGTCCTGTTCCCACTCAGCCAGTCCTTTTCTCCATGATTCTGACTGCGCAGAAGCAAACTCCCCTTTAGTCATGCCTTTCTTGGCAGCTTCTTCGCTGTTGACCCACGGCTCGAAGTCACCCGGAGCAAGCTCGGGAAAAGTGAGCATAAGGTTGGTCATATCACCCTTGGGATCTATTACTATGGCCGGGATCCCGTCTATTGCCGCCTCTTCAAGCACACCAACACACAGCCCGGTCTTACCGCTTCCGGTCATACCTACACATATGGCATGTGTCGTCATATCCTTCGAATCGTAAAGCAGATATTCATCATTTCTTTTCATTGTTCCGGGATCGACCTGCTTCCCTAAGTAAAAGGCTCCTAATTTCTCAAAATGCTGCATAATGACCTCCGATGTTGCATTTGATCATGTTATTTTTATATAAAAATTATACCATCAATCTTGCTAAATGCCTTAATATTACTTGTTATTGCTCATCCTTTTGATATTTGCTATATTATAGACAGCAGAACAGGAGGACAATAGGATGAAAAAACATATAAAGAACAACGTTTACTGGCTCGGCAAGCTCGATTGGGAGCTCGACCGCTTTCACGGAGACGACTATTCGATCATAAACGGCTCCAGCCAGAATTCATATCTGATCCGTGAAGAGAAAACAGTGCTTATCGACACTGTATGGAAACCGCACGCCGAAGAGTTCATAAACAACCTTCAGTCAGAAGTCGACCTGAAATCGATAGATTTTATCGTAGTGAATCACGGAGAGGTCGATCACAGCGGAGCTCTCCCTGCTTTACTGGAGAAAATCCCGGGTGTGCCGCTTTATTGTACTGCCAACGCAGTGAAATCTCTGACCGGGCAATACCATCATCCGGAGTGGAACTTCAATGTCGTAAAGACGGGAGATTCAATTGAAATCGGCAACGGAAAGAAGCTCGTTTTCGTGGAGATGCGCATGCTTCACTGGCCTGACAGCATGGCAACCTACCTCACTGAAGATAATATCCTCTTCTCAAACGACGCATTCGGGCAGCATTTTGCCGCAGACGAACTCTTCAACGATAAGACTGATCAGTGCCTGCTTTGGCACGAAGCAATGAAGTATTACGCCAACATACTTAACCCTTTCTCACCTCTGGTCAAGAAAAAGATCGAGGAGATCCTTGCATTGAACCTGCAGATAGACATCATCGCGACAAGTCACGGCGTTATCTGGCGACAGGATCCGCTTAAAATAGTAAACACATATTACGAATGGTCGCAGGATTACAAGGAAGATCAGATAACGATCGCGTATGACACCATGTGGGACGGAACAATGCAGTTGGCTCACAAGATCGGCGAAGAGATATCCAGACTTGCTCCGGATACTAAGCTAAAACTTTTCAATATTTCCAAATCGGATAAGAACGAAGTCATGACTGAAGTTTTCAAATCAAAGGCTATCGTCGTTGGTTCTCCTACCGTGGGACAAAGCATTCTTTCGTCCGTGGGAGGCTGGCTTGAATTCCTTAAGGAACTCAAATTCAAAGGGAAGAAAGCAGCGGTATTCGGTTGTTACGGCTGGAGCGGCGAATCCACCAAAGTTCTTCGCGAAAAGCTTACAGAAGCCGGATTTGAAGTCGTTGAACCCGAGATAAAGTGCCAGTGGAATCCTGACACAGCAGATCTTGATAAGGCAACACTGATAGCCGAAGCTGTGATAT
>JAQVYV010000047.1 GCA_028708525.1 Eubacteriales bacterium | reverse complement strand
CAATATAAAGATCTCCGTAAGGTCCACCCTTCTGTCCCGGTTCACCTTCACCTCTCAAGGTAAGCATCTCTCCGTGATTTATGCCGGCAGGAACATTGACTTTTAGTTTTTTCTTCTTATCACGGCGACCGGTACCTCTGCAATCCTCGCAAGGATGCTCTATTATCGTTCCCTTACCTCCGCAGGCAGAACAAGTCCTGTTAGTCATAACAGTACCAAACATGGTCTGCTGCCTTTGACTTACCTGACCTGTGCCTCCGCAAACAGAACACTTTTTCAAATGTGTGTCGGGCTTAGCCCCGGTGCCCTGGCAAGTGTCGCATAGATCTTCCTTGGTAAGTGTGATCTCTCTTTCAACACCAAAAGCAGCTTCAAGAAAATCCAGTGAGATCCTGTATTTGAGATTGGCACCTCTTACAGGTCCGCTTCTTCTGGAAGAACCTCCTCCAAATCCGCCGAATCCACCTCCGAAAAGGTTATCAAATATGTCTCCTACATCAAATCCCTGTCCTCCAAATCCTCCGAAGCCGCCAAACCCCTGATCACCTAATCCTGCATGACCGAATTGGTCATATTTAGCACGTTGCTCCTTATCACTAAGTACTGCATATGCTTCATTTGCTTCTTTAAATCTGGACTCAGATTCCTTATCATCCGGATTAAGGTCCGGGTGATACTTCTTAGCTACCTTTCTGAAGGCTTTCTTTATATCATCCTCAGACGCGCTCTTCTGTACCCCCAGAACCTCATAATAATCACGTTTCTCAGCCACTTTTTAACCTTCTCCACCAACATCCTTAAAATCTGCATCATATGTTCCGTCAGTATTATGCTCTCCGGGATCTCCTTCGAATCCTCCTGCATCCTGCTGTTCAGGGCCTGCTCCGGGATTTTGCTTATATATCTTTTCACTGATTGCATAGAAGGCCTTCTGCAACTCTTCTGTATCGGTTTTCATTGCTTCGATATTATTCGATGCTATACTGTCCTTAAGTTTTGACACAGCTGCTTCTACGTTCTGTTTGTCATCAGCTGAAACTTTATCACCGAGTTCATTAAGTGTCTTTTCTGTCTGATAAACTGCGGAATCTGCAGCATTTTTCACTTCGACTTCTTCTTTACGCTTTTTATCCTCATCGGCAAACTGCTCGGCTTCTCTGACAGCTTTCTTTATCTCATCGTCCGACATATTGGTCGAAGCTGTGATCGTGATTTTCTGTTCTTTTCCTGTTCCCAAATCCTTCGCACCTACATGAACTATCCCATTTGCGTCGATATCGAACGTTACTTCGATCTGCGGTACGCCCCGCGGAGCTGAAGGTATTCCGTCAAGTATGAAATTACCCAAAGTCTTGTTGTACTGAGCCATCTCACGTTCTCCTTGCAGGACATGCACATCTACTTGAGTCTGACCATCAGCCGCTGTAGAGAATATCTGACTCTTTTTCGTAGGAATGGTAGTATTTCTTTCTATTATTTTAGTGAACACCCCACCCAATGTCTCAATTCCGAGAGACAGAGGCGTTACATCCAGCAAAAGAAGATCCTTCACATCACCTGTCAGAACGGCAGCTTGTATTGCAGCACCTATAGCAACACACTCATCAGGATTGATTCCTTTGAACGGTTCTTTACCGAAAAACTTCTTAACTGCATTCTGCACCGCCGGTATCCTTGTCGAGCCACCTACCAATAGTATCTTGTCGATTTCATCCGGTTTCAATCCGGAATCTGCCATAGCATTTCTGGTTGGTACCATTGATTTCTCAACCAGTTCAGCAGTGAGTTCGTCAAATTTGGCTCTGGTTAAGTTAACATCGAGATGCTTGGGACCTGAAGCATCTGCCGTTATATAAGGAAGGTTGATTTGAGTGCTTGCAACTCCCGAAAGTTCTATTTTAGCTTTCTCTGCTGCTTCTCTTAATCTCTGCAACGCCATTTTATCATTTCTGAGATCTATCCCCTGATCCTTTTTAAAATAATCCACAAGGTAGTCTATGACCTTGTTGTCAAAGTCATCTCCGCCTAACTTGTTATTACCATTAGTAGCCAGAACTTCGAAAACACCATCACCTATTTCAAGTATCGATACGTCGAAAGTACCACCGCCAAGGTCAAAAACCAGTATTTTCTGATCGTGTTCTTTATCCAGGCCATACGCTAAAGCAGCGGCAGTAGGCTCATTGATGATTCTCATAACATCCAGGCCTGCAATCTTTCCTGCATCCTTTGTCGCCTGCCGCTGAGCATCGCTGAAATATGCAGGCACGGTGATAACTGCTTGCGAAACAGTTTCACCCAAATAAGCCTCAGCATCAGCCTTCATTTTCTGAAGTATCATCGCAGAAATTTCCTGAGGTGAGTATGTCTTATCATCTATACGTATTTTACGATCCGTGCCCATGTCTCTCTTTATAGACATTATCGTTCTGTCAGTATTAGTGACAGCCTGCCGTTTCGCGACTTGTCCTACGAGCCTTTCACCGCTTTTAGAAAAAGCAACAACAGAAGGTGTCGTACGATTTCCTTCCGGATTGGGTATAACAACGGGCTCCCCACCCTCCATCACTGCTACACACGAGTTAGTTGTGCCCAAATCGATTCCTATAACTTTTGCCATATTGATTTCCTCCTAAATATTTTATCAGTTTGCCACTCTTACAATTGCATGTCTTATAACTCTATCACCTTTAATATATCCTTTGGTCAGCACTTCGATCACCTCATTTTCCCCACAGCTGTCATCTTCACAATGCATTACCGCTTCCATAGTGTTAGGATCGAAAGTTTGTCCAAGCGCTTCAACTTCCTTAACACCGAAAGAAGCCATAACATCTTCAGCTTGCCTGAGAACCATTTTCATGCCTTCAGCCACTTTAACCGCATCTTCGCTCTTAAGTGAGATAGCAGACTGCATGCCTCTTTCCATGTTATCTATTACAGGCAGCCAGGCAGAGACAACAACAGATATCGAATCAGAATAGATCGCTTCCTTCTCTTTCTGTGTTCTTTTCCTGAAATTGTCATATTCGGCAGCCAACCGTATATACTTATCTGACAATTCTCTAAGTTGTTGTTCTTTAACTTCCATATCATCAGTTTGAACTTCAGCTGTTTCTTCTGAAACATTGGTTTCTTCTGATGATTTATCCTTTACATTCTCATCCAAAGTATTGTTTCCATCATTCTTCTGCTTCTTCATTTTAACGACTCTCCTATATATTTATCGCATCCGTCAGAGCATAATTTCCGAAGTTCTTCATTGATATGCGATCTTACGAATCCAATGCTTGAAACTACTTTAGCATAATCCATTCGTCTGGGGCCTATAACTCCGATACTCCCTGCGATTTTCCCCCCTGTACTGTATAAAGTAGTAACAAAACTGCAGTCCTTAAGTCCCGTTATAGATATCTCCTGCCCTATCCTTATCATATAAGGTTTTCTTGTGACTTCGGCATTATCGTCAGATTCAAGATCACTATTAACCTCATCAAGATACCCTGCAACCATACCACGTTCAGAAAGCGTATCCATAAAACTCTTAGCCTTATCAACTTCATAAAACTCCGGATAACCCAGCATTTTATTTGCTCCGTCCATATAGACACCCAAACTATCGGCTTGTTTGATGGAAACATAAGCTTCATAAAGGATTTGTTTGAGCAAACTCTCCGGAATTTCAACTTTCTTTCCTGCTGCAGCAACTGCAATAAAAGTTATCTCCTCGATCGGAATGCCCGACAAACCCCTTTCCACCGCATCAGCTATCCGTAAAAGCTGAGACTCATCAATAAGATCAGAAACTCTAACCAATCTGTCTTTAACAACGCCTTCTTCAAGAACTACGACCATAAGAACTTTACCGGGCTCTATCATGAGCATTTTGATTTGCTTAAGCTGATTCTTCCTAAGCCGCGGTGTAAGTGTCAGAGAAGTGTACCCTGTGCTCTCTGAAAGTGCTTTAGATGCATTCTCAAGTACATCTGTTATCTCATCAAGTCCTTCGGCAAAAAATTCCTTTACCTTCAAAGTGTACTGCTCATCCGGTTCAGGTATCTGCATTAGATTATCTACATAGACTCTGTACCCTTTGTCAGTAGGTATCCTTCCTGCTGATGTATGAGGATGAATAAGATACCCATCATTCTCAAGCTCGGCCATTTCGTTTCTGATGGTCGCTGAACTGATATTGAAGTCACTTCTGAGCGCAAGAGCTTTAGAGCCTACCGGCTCAGCAGTAGAAATATAGTCATCTACAACCGCCTTTAATATTAGCTTTTTACGTTCATCCAATGCCATTTCCCTGACCATCTCCAGTTACTTTAGCACTCAAATCGCCCGAGTGCTAAAATTAATTTATCATCAACTTTTATTTGTGTCAATGTAAATCAGGAACCTAAATATGTACTCAATGTTAATCTTTATGCAAAAAATGACATAATCAGAGCATGGCTGAAAAAACCATAAAAAAGCCAAATCGATTCACGCTTTTTTCTTCTTAAATAATAAGACCAGGAACAGGACCCCTACAGCCAGTATTATTATCCGTTCAAGCGGGAAAAACTTTGATTCATCGATAGCATTCAGAAAAGGCAGTTGCTTCAAATACATTACCATTACCGGTCCCTTCGCAACTCCGGAACTGTATGATGATCCGACCACTTTAGTATTTCCGCTGCGTTCTTTTCCCGATGCGTCCTTAAATTCATATGTGACAGACCAGTTATACCTGTTCGGTGTCATGTCATTTCTTTCGCCGCCTTCTCTTCTGACCTCAACGATTTCTCCGATCGTACTAGACCCGGCGATTTTCAGAACCGGTACCATAGCTCCGTATACTACAAAAAGAAGCCCCATAAAAGCAAGAAATATTTTCTCGAGAACGAGTTTCATTACGGTTCATCCTCCTATCATCGTTCTTAATATGTCGCGAATATTCTTAATAAGATTATATAATACTATAACTAATTGATGAAATAATGATAAAATGGTGTTTACAAAATATTTTTGAGGTGAAAATGATCCTATCGGTACCGCTTGTCATAAGCATCGTTTTGGTTCTTGCTGTGATTTTCGTAAATGGCTGGACCGACGCTCCCAATGCTATAGCGACTGCCGTATCTACGCGCTGTCTAACTCCGAGAAATGCTGTATTGCTTGCGGTTGTTTTCAACGCACTTGGTGCCGGGGTCATGACTCTTTTCAATGCCAAAGTCGCAGAAACGATCTCTAACATGGTAAGTTTCGATACAGGAAGATCAGGATCTAATGATGCTCTGATAGTTCTCGCCGCTTCACTTGCAGCGATAGTGATATGGGCAACTGCTGCCTGGTATTTCGGTATACCGACCAGTGAAAGTCACGCTCTCATTGCCGGGATCACCGGCGGTGCGATAGCTCTCGGAAACGGATTTTCAGCGATCAATATGAGTGAATGGAGCAAAGTACTGATCGGTCTTGGTGTATCTACTATCCTTGGCTTTGGCAGCGGTTTTTTGTTTGTGAAACTGATCGGACTTCTTTTCAGAAACATGAAGCGTGCAGCGGCAAATAAGTTTTTTACCAACGGACAGATATTCGGAGCGGCCAGCATGGCATTTATGCACGGAGCTCAGGACGGTCAGAAATTCATGGGTGTTTTCATGCTGGCACTTTTTCTGAACGGCGCTGCTGAACGAGGTGCAGACGGTAGTTTTACGATCGCATGGTGGCTCATCATCCTTTGCTCGGTTACAATGGGTTTGGGAACTTCAGTAGGCGGATACAGGATAATCAAGGCAGTGGGTATGGACATGGTAAAACTCGAGAAATATCAAGGCTTCGCAGCCGATATAGCTGCTGCCGGCTGTCTTTTACTTTCTTCACTCACAGGACTGCCGGTAAGCACTACCCACACGAAAACGACTGCAATTATGGGTGTCGGATGTGCGAGACGTACATCTTCAGTCAACTGGCTGGTAGTAAAGGATATGGTCCTCGCCTGGGTCCTGACATTTCCGGGATGCGGACTGATCGGATATCTGATGGCTAAAGTGTGTTTATTGATTTTCTAGGTTTTGGAGGTATTTAAGAGATGACAAGAAAGAAAAACGTTGATTATTTCGATGTCCTTATAACATCAATGAGTTACTCATATCAGGCAGCTCTTAAACTTGAGGAACTCCTGAACGACTATACAGATGTGACTGCCAAAGCCCAGGCGATCCATGATTTGGAGCACGCCGCCGATAATGAATGCCATCTGCTGATCGATGCCCTTCATGTTGCATTCATTACACCGATCGATCGTGAGGATCTTTACGGGATGATCCGTTCGATCGACGATATCACCGATCTGATCGAAGATGCTTCTAACAGATTCGACATGTTTTCTATTGCTGAGGTCCGCCCTGCAGCTAAGAAAATGAGTGCACTAATAGTAAGAGCAACAGGCATTTTGAAAGAAGCACTTTGTGAATTTAAAAGTTTTAAAAAGTCCAAGAATCTTCATTCTCTCATCACTGAGGTCAATTCTATCGAAGAAGAAGGAGATAGAGTTTACCGCCAGGTGATCAAGAATCTTTTTACAACGAACGAAGACACTTTGGATATCATCAAATGGAAAGATATTTATGATGACATGGAAGATGTACTTGATGCCTGCGAAGACGTTGCCAACATCATCGAGGGCGTACTTTTAAAAAATAATTGATCAGCAACAATGATTTGATATTTCTATGACAACGTTGTATACTTATGTAGCCTCTATCAGGCATGATTTGGGGGCGCAATGGTTTCGACGGGGTCGTTGAAGCCGAAGAAGCGGGTAGTGGATTCTCGTTGGCCACTTTAAAAAACGGGAAATGCAAGTAATTGCAAAACCTCAATTAGCAGCTGCTTAATTAATTAAGCACTCTCCGGTCCGGGCGATCTGCTGCCGGGGCAACCGGAGTCAGATAGCAGACCTTACGCGGTAGAGGTCAACCTCGTGAACTGGCCGGTCAAAGCTTTGAGATCGGTCTGAACTATGAAGCTACCGGACCGCCTTCCCTGTCAATGGGGATCTCGGAAGGGAAATACTCCAAACATTGACTGCACCCGGAGATGCTTTTGCGAATACGGTTCCGGACAGGGGTTCAACTCCCCTCGCTTCCACCAGAAAAAATAAAACCGGGCACTTTATCATAAGGTGCCCGGTTTTATTTTTTCCGGTAGGTGGAAGCGTTGACTTCACCAGTAAGGATAAAAAAAGAACGCCAGGCGCGTTCTTTTTTTTATCAAGGCAAGAAGTGAAGGCGATGCCTTCACCAGAATGGATTAGCAAAGCAGTGTCATTATAGGTTCAATTAGTTATGCCGTCATTTTGACAAAAGTGCCGGTTCAGTTCTTCGGTGGTGCAATCAACCGTTGACTGTTCAACGCAGGACACCATAATAATTGAAACCGGCATCCCCGAGAATTATTATAAAAACAATTGCTTTTTGCCTGACAAAAAATCCTCCAGGGTGAGGTTTGTGCTACCGATTATGAGTGAGAGAGCTTCAGGGTACTGCTTCTTGAACACAAGGCTTCCACCTGTGTTTTTCACTCTGCCGCTTTTCACTTCAAAGGCTGTCAGACTGCTCCCTTTCTTTATAACGAAATCTACCTCATTATTGCGCTCGCGCCACCAATAAACTTCAAATCCTTCTTCTTTCCCCCGCGCGAGCAAATAAGCGCCTACCGCGCTTTCAACAAGCCGCCCGCGTTCAGTTGGGTTTTCGAGAAGCCGTCGTCTGTTTGCTCCTTCTGCATAAGTCATGAGCGAGGTGTCGTACACCATAAATCTCGGCGAACTCTTTCGCGTGCGTATTTGGCTCCCGGAATAATTTTGCAAGCCTGTCAACATGCTGGCTTTCGTGAGAAGCTCAAGATAATGTGCCAAGGTAACCGTATTTCCCGCATCCTGAAGCTGTCCGAGCAATTTAGTAAATGATAATTCCTGTGCGCTGTATCCTGAGCCCAGCATGAAAAGAGATCGTAAAAGTGCAGGCTTTCTGACTTCATCCATCATTAATATATCTTGTGAAATTGTAGGCTCTACGATCGAAGTACCCATATATCGCGCCCAACGATTTTCGTCCTTGATCAGCACCGATGCGCCGGGATATCCTCCGTAGAAAAGAAAATCATCAAGACTATACCCAAAAGCCTCCCTGCACTCGGTATAGCTCCAATGGGGAGAATACAGCATTTCAACCCTGCCCATTAAAGATTCCGTTAGTCCCTTTTGCAACAGTAAGGAGGAGGAACCTGTCAGAACCACTTTCAGCGATGTGCATAGTCTGCTGTCTTCGTCCCAGAGCAGCTTAACGATTGAAGACCATTTGCTTATTTTTTGAATTTCGTCGATTATGAGTATCACTTCCCTTGTCTTTGCGAGTGCGCGAGCCTGTTCCCATTCGTTTCGAAGCCATTCAGTGGAAACAAGATTAGGGTCGTCCGTGCTGACGAAGTGTTGCTGAACCGTTAATTGTTCAAGTGCTTGAATAACAGCGGTTGTTTTTCCTGTTTGTCTTGGACCGACAACGATCTGAATGAATTTTCTTGGCTCGCGGAGTCTTTGCGCGAGCTGAGCAACCAATGCTCTCTGAAACATAAATACCTCCAAAACAAATTACTCAATATGTTTTACTATATACTCATTATACTCAAAAATCATGAATTGTCAAAAAACGATCAGATGTCACCGGCATATACCCATTCACCTCGACACTTGCGTTTAAGGCGTTAACCATAGTGTTCATAAATGACACAGAGTGACCTTGCTTTTCCCGTTTGCAAAAACCTGCATTCGTTCAAAGCTCTCAAAATGCCTCGATATATCAACTTTTTTAAGCGATGACATCTCCCGGATGATTTTAGCGGACTTCATTACCCGGCAGGATGACCGGCATCTTTCCAATATGGCCATAAAAATGAACGATGTGGGCGAATCTATCTATCCACTTTATGATAACGGTCGCAGTCTGTTTTATTAAGACACGGAAGAAATGGTGGCTCAGGCGGTCGCGGACCCGGAGAATTACGCTACAAGCTTTGGTTATTCCGGAACCTACTATGACTATGTGTGCAAGATTTCCGAAGAACGCGGCGGATTAAAAGGACTTATCAATCTTGACATAACCAAAGACGAGATTGCAGATATTTTGGAAAAGTCAGGGTTCAATGGGATACCGATTTGATGGTGCACTTAAATGGATCATGAAGACGATTCAGATTTTTCAAGAACTTGCATAATAAAATAGCAGCTGGGTATAAGCAGCATTATTTTCTCAATATTCCTCGCGCTCACCAAATTCAGCCGCTTCCACCCAGTCCACCGGACGTCTTACCAATTTCTCCAGAGAATCAAAAAGGCTGTAGTGACGCTCCTCCTGGCGGATCAGAAATCCAAGCACAAGCAATGCCTTACTATTTGTTGTTTCTTTCTCCATGTCCCGATACAGCTCGATCATTTTCTGTTCCATTTCCATTGCCACCCGATATACTTCGAGTTGATCGGCCGTATATCCTGCCTCGACCTTGAAATCATCGGGTCTGACCAAAAACTGCTCAGAGTCCGCAAACTGACTTTCATCGATCATGTATGTAGGATCAGACAGAAATCTGCCGAGGATATCCTCGTGTTTCTTTTCTTCTTTAGCCAGCATTATAAATGCATTTTCGACCGGTGTCCCTTGATTTTTAGATGCTTGCTGAATATAATACTCACCTGCATCGACTTCCATTTGGATAGCTTTTTCTAATAGTTTCATGATCAGTATCTCCTTCCCCGGATCAAAGCATTTCTGCCATGACCTTTTCAACAGCACTTAGTTTGAATGAACGTTTCAACAGTGGAACTCCTGACGAGAGTGTAGCCTGTTGTGCATGAAAAGTTGGTTTTTCAACTGAATATAGTACGCCGGTCGGGATCTTTTCACCGAAAATCTGCACGGTTTTGAGCGCAAGGGCAAAATCCGAACTGTTATAGTCTTCCGGCAATGGCTCTACCCTGCTTTTATAATCTGCATAGGTGTTGATCTTGTTGAAACTGACACAAGGCTGCAGGATATCCAGTAATGCATAACCTCGGAACATTATCGCAGCCTTCATCAGAGAAACTAGTTGATCCGGATCGCCCGTAAAGCCACGGGCTACGAATCCTGCTCCCATTGCCAGGGCTAACAGCATAGGATTTAAGGGTATATTGATGTTTCCGTCGACCTGCACTCCGGTCACATGACCGGTTTGACTGGTCGGTGAAGCCTGACCTTTAGTCAGTCCGTATATCTGATTGTCATGCACAAAGTGTGTTATATCAACATTGCGGCGGATATTATGTATAAAATGATTACCACCCTCTCCATAGGAATCGCCATCTCCGCTGCTGACCACGACAGTCAGACTTTCGTTAGCTATCTTTGCTGCAATCGCGGCAGGAAGCGCGCGCCCATGCAGACCGCAAAATGAGTTAGCACTGATATATTGCGGTATCTTAGCAGCCTGACCTATCCCCGCTACCATAAGGACCTCATGAGGATCTTTGCCCAATTCCGTCAAAGCACGTTGTAAACAGGTCAGAATGGCATGGTCACCGCAACCCGGGCACCATGCTGTTTCATAAGTTTCAAACGCTGATTTGGGGACCGCTTCTGATGATTTTCCCTCTGAATGAATTTGGATATTCATACCAAAACCTCCCCTTTCAACCGGCTGACTATTTCTTCTCCGGACAATTGCCGGCCGTCATATTTCAAAATACAGTCGTTGCAGTGTATTCCTGTGCGTTCACGTATCAGAAGAGCGAGCTGTCCTGTAG
>JAQVYV010000046.1 GCA_028708525.1 Eubacteriales bacterium | reverse complement strand
GAGACTTCCTTGTGGATCGCTGTCGATGAGTAGTACTTTCTTACCTTGGGTAGCCAGGCTGACACCAAGATTGAGGCAGGTCGTTGTCTTGCCGACACCGCCCTTTTGATTTGAGATTGTGATTGTTTTCAAAATTATATCTCCTTTCAATATTCATGTTATATCAAAAATTTTTAACATAGTGATGTATTTATAATCGAAACATGCCACTTTTTCATCATTCTGTGATGTCTTGTCATCGTTTAAATTATTGATATAATTTTAATGTGAAGCTTTTTCTTACTTTCGATATATTTAGTTATAAGTCGACAAACCATATATTTCACAATTTTAACCAAGTATATGAACTTTATCTTAAGAGGGGTAGATGCGTGAATAAATTTAAACATAGTGAAGCTATATCAGTTATTGAAAAAGAGTTGAACCGCCACGGTATAAAATGCTCAAACATTGATTCGCGTAATTTGGGGTATGACATAGCTGCTGATTTGCCAAATGGAAGAGCACTAAAAATAATTGTCCGAGTTATTTCAAGTCTTGGTGGTTACACCTTTGTTCGACAAAATAAATTTGATGTGTCAGATTCAAATTTGGTCTTAGCTGTTCTTTATCTGCAGAATATCCAGGTTAACGAGATTTACTTTTTCCCAGCATCAGCATGGAGCGGTGGTAATTATCCATTTGTTTATTATCCATATGACAATCCTGAACTTATTTCCCTCCCTGAGTACGGTATAACCTTCTCCCAAAAGACAATTGACTTGATTAGTAGATTCAGATCACCTGCGTGCATACCCATTATGTTTTCCTAGTATAGAGGATTGCTATGAGATTATTATTAGACTTACATGAAAACTCATTAGATTTTCTAAGAGAATCGATAGAGTCATATCTAATCGCGGATGAGTATGGGACTCATCTCCATTACAAATCACTCCCTAGAAATAAAGTTAAATGGAAAATCGCATATATTTGTCTAGTTTCATCATTTGAAATCATGTTCAAGAAAATTATTCAAGATATATCACCAGCTTTAATTAAAGTGGATATTGATTCGCAGAATAAAAATAATCGAACAATAGATTTCCAAAAAAGCATTATTCGCATTAAAAATTTTTCATCTATAGATCTTTCAAATAATGAATCAGAATACCTTAGTAGAGCTGCCCATAGAAGAAACCAATTTATTCATTACACTGTTGAATTTAGTTCTGAAGAAATCAAAAATAATTATTCAGTTTTATTTTCTCTTTATAAAAATATTTACGAAATATACTTTGGGTCTGATCTTTACTTGGAGGGAATTGAACCACATGTTATTACAGAAATATCATCTTTTGCTCGAGAGTATGAAATATTCAGAGGACAAGAAATAAGAAAAGAAGATATCGAGGCATATAAAGCTGAAATTGAAAAGGCACAGAATTACACACGAGTAATTGACAAGGATAATCAAGTATATGGCAGAATCAAATTTGGGAGTGAAAATGATCATGTATTCGACATAGATATTGCTTATGATATGTCAAATTCCGAATTGTACTCTTGGGAATACTGCGATGATTGTGGGGCTAAAAATGGCGAGTATCATTTGTTCGACTGTGATCTTGAAATATGCCCAGTCTGCGGGTGGCAATTGATAACGTGTAAATGCGATATGCAGTATCTTAGTACTGATAACAAAATATATGAGGAATAATAAAGGATTCGGGTGAGTTTACTGATTTATCAACGTGGATTAGCTAATTTACTTGGGAATTATTTCAAAACAAGATATTGGGAGATATTTATTATGAGTACAAAGAAGTCTGAGGATAAGAAGATCTTTCAAGAATTTTATAAATCGGCTCCACAACTTTTTAATGACATTATCCGAGCACAAAGAAGTGAAGGATTAGCCTTTAGGGGCGTCAGTAGAAGCATTGAGAACAAACCAAAAATACAAAGGGTATTTGATAATAAATTCAAATTAACAGTTGACTGTTCTGAAAATGAATTTCAAATGTTGAATGATTTTTATCGTCTTGGCAGACCCTACTTTACAGTAAATTATGATGTGCTCGATTATGTTGCATGTGCTCAACACTATGGGGTGCCCACAAGGCTAATTGACTGGACTAGAGATCCTTTCGTCGCCTTGTTTTTTGCAGTATATAATAACGCATCACCAGAAGATGATATATATACAATTTACTATGCAAATCTGTCTGAACATACTGTTATAGATCGAATATATAATGCTGCAACCTGGTTCGAAGTTGAAAGTGGGTCAGAATTCATTCTTAAGTATAAATCATTTATTGAAGTAATAAATGACGAAAATAAATTTAGAGAATGTGTACTTGAACGTAGAAAAAACGTTGAAGATCTTGGTATTATCGATAACTGCAATTATAACGAAAACTCTTTACTTTTTTTTAATCCACCTATGAGCAATGATAGGTTAATTGCACAACAAGGTCTTTTTTCGATACCACCATCTCTGAAAAATAACCATGCCGCTGACGATATTAAAAAGAAAACTGATTATTTTAAACTCATATTCACCCCAGGCTTCCGAGATGACATGATTATTTTTCTAAACAATATGAACTATACTCCAACTAGACTTTTCCCTGAACTTGAGAGTATTGGTAACTATATAAAGCGCAAATACGTAAAATAGGTTATAACACATGCTTTCGAACATATAATAAGCAATAACACAAAAACGCCACCCGGATGAGTGACGTTTAAGTGGATCTTAGTCTCTGGCAAGCCTGTTGCCTTGTTTATTAATGATTATTCTGTTCGAAAGTCTTCAGTCATGATGGCCAACGGGTTGGCCGCAGTCTTCAAATACTTTTATCCAATTTTCCCGTTTTTCAAAAAGTCTGCCATGTTAACACCAGATTTGCCTAATATTCGAGAGTTCGCCAAAATCTCCACACACTTCTCCGCCAAAAAAGGATGCATCATACGCATCCTTTTTTATTGCAAGTTAGGGGAGGTGGAGAAAGATTTCTCCGCCACATAAAATACCTTTTGATTTGTGGAGAAAGATTTCTCCGCCAAATCCAAAAACGAGCACTTGAATCTAAGGTACTCGTTTTTTTGTGCCGTTAGGTGGGGTTGGTAGAGGAATACTCTGCCCAAAAAACATTCATTTTTCAAACACGGCACGACAAACGCATCAATTTCTAAGTAGTGATCCCGATACTGGGCAACAGCAACAGATTTGATATGATATGAATTATTGCTACCGTATGACCGTGCTATTATCCTGGTATGGATTAAAATAAGCATTATATCTATTGTTCCCTGGTCTATTCTATTGCTTCGGCACCTCGTACAGTTCGTCTACGCTTAACATAAAGCGTTCTTGAACGTATTTTTCAAAGTGTTCATATGGTACATGGTAAAAGCCGTCGCCCTCGGTGCCAAAGGCTGCGTTGAACATCTGCCGCACGGTGTCCGTATCGGGATAACAGAAATCCAATAAGCCCTTGGTGTAATAGGTGTATTTGGAACTGGCGCCGTCCCTGTCAATCTGCACCTCATATCTGTCTTCATCGGCGTAATACCACATTACAATGCCGTTGCCGTTGACATTGCTGTCGTAAAATGACATGTTCCAGTCATTGTCGAAATCACCCCATTCCGGCCTCGCAACAGCGACAGAACTATAAAATGGCTCATGCTCCTCATATACGCCGCATATACCTGCGTCATCGAAGCTGAAGCCGAGTTTAGTCAATGAAAGCTCCGAACCCAAAGCAGCATTGAGTTGAGTATTCGTCTGCTCGACGGTTATGGCTCCGTCCTCGGTGTCGAAGATCAGCTTGCTGTTCACGTCGTCATACATAAAGGCTGTATTCATCATGCCGTTCCACTCCCACCAGTCGCTTTCCACGTTTTCAGCGATATTCTGCCGTATCGTCTCAGCGTCGGGGACATAATAGACGACGAAGGTCTTAGCTTCGTCTTTATGTAGATTTACGCTGATGCCGCATTCACTGAAATCCGTCGCGGTGTCAAAATAGTCGGCAATGGGAGACAGGGCGTTCAAGTCATAGTTATCCTGAATAAGCTGCGTGTACTTCACCACATCCGCCTCGTCTACATAGAAGGTAATGTCGATGACACATCCACCGCCCGATGCGCCGTGGCTGCCGTCAGCCTCCACATATTTGTAGCGATCATCGTTGGGGTCGGCTTGACGAATTGTAACGATACGACCGTCTGCCCCCTCGAACTCACAATAACCGTCGTTTCCAAGATACTCATTCAAAAGTGCGAATTTACCGTCCTCGTCAAGCCCAAGCCCTGCAACATCAGCTTGATAGGCAACGCAGGCATACATATTCCCCTCGCCGGTCATGGAAAGCGTAAAGGGACATTTTCCATCGAGCTTATTTGAGCCTTTACTGAAGGACGCCGCAAACACCGTACAGGGCCAGTCCATGCCGTACGGGTTGAGCTCCACGTCAAAAATATCCATTGCCGAGTAGGGTTCTCGCTCCGGTGTGGCTTCCGGGGCCATACTGTTGTCCGGCGTAACGGCAGGATTCGAGGACGCCGGGGTCGAAACTGGTGGCTCTGACGGCTCGATAGGCTGATTGGAGCAGGCAGCAAGCGTACAGATTAGCAGGGCGGCAATTAAGGCTGATATGGTCCGCTTCATGTTCATTCCTCCGATATTTAGTTATCTGAAAGCATTGGAAGCATGGTGACTCCTCCATGTTAATGCTTTTTGCGCGGGGTGACAGAGGTTTTCGGGAAATAGCCCAATCAACTCTTCTAATGAGATCATTATAGTACCGACAGTTCGGAAAAAGAAAGAGAAATTATGAAACACTAAGAATCCTGCAAATACAATACTTTCGAGAATTTGAATACCCTGAATACCCCTACGGAGGAAAAATGAAATTGTGTCCATGATATAGCTCCAACTCGTCAAAAAAGGATGCATCATACGCATCCTTTTTTATTGCAAGTTAGGGGAGGCGGAGAAAAATTTCTTCGCATGATAAAGCACTATAATTTTACTGTTATCTGCTTGAAAAAATCTGCACTCCATACATCAATTGCAGTTGAATTACGTAAAAAAGGAAGAACATCACTCTTTACAAGATCAAAATCAATTTCCATAAATCGATTCATCAGAAGTGCTTTTGCATCTACCCTGTCGAAATGTTCAGCATTCTCAATACTTTTAGTCTGAAGTAGTGCATTCTTTAGAAACTTCTGATTCCACAAAACTCCGCGTTGAAGATACCACACATAATCGTATAGGTCTCTGCCTTTAACATATTTTCTAACCAATATCGCGTGGATCTTTCCGGAAAACATTGTAGAAAGATCCATCAGTTTGACTTGATATGGCATCGGAAGAAGAGAATATTTCTCATCATAAACTGCCCCTTCCGGAGGATTAGTATCAACCTCTAGCTTAATACGTGTTTTCTGTGTAGAAATAACACCTTGAATCGGAGGATCGATTGATTTTATCTGCAATAGCAGCTTCTGTGTGCTCCCTTTTAGAAAAGCAGACTGAACCGTAGACTCTTTCTGTTTTTCTTTCTTTTCAATTGTCATTTCAAACCCAAAGGCCAGAAGTTCATTTTGAATACCTGTAAAATACTTCTTGATGTCAAAATAATCATCAGAATTTACTAATGTAAAATCCAAGTCTTCAGAGAATCGATCCAGTCCATGAAAAATACGTAAAGCTGTACCACCGCAGAATGATGCTTTGTCGAAAAATCTTGCTCTTGATAACCCGCTAAGTGCAACCTCTTGAATGATTTCTTTTATGGCGGATTCGTATTGCTGAGTTGTGTTGCATTTATAGCGGTCAAGCATTATCTGAATCTGACTATTCACCTCTTTTCCTCCCCAATATATTCTCTCAAATATTTCAAATTTCTGCTTTTATATCTGTTAGCTAAAAAGAGTAGTGATTTCTTGTCCAGTGCATTGAAGTCTTCTTCTTCAATACGAAGGCTTTCAAATAATAGTCCCTCAAGATCAGATATGCTATCGATCCTCTGTTTTACATAAAGCAAGTCACAAAGTGCTTTTTCCGACGTCGCAATAAGCCATGAATAATCTCCTTGATTCTTTATCGTGATGCCGTAGGGAAATACGCTATCAGGTATATCACGATAAGTGTAGAGACCAAAATAATTGCTATAATACTTTGACCGGTTTTTTCGGAGAGTGGCTGACGTAAAAACTTCGACCCTTTCCGGAATAATGCCATAAGCAGATAAAGCATATTCAAAAGACAGATAGGAAGGACCATAAATTACACCTGACAGATATGCAGGTGGACATGATTTATCTGTTTCATACAATCCTCTTTTTACAACATAAAATTCACCGGCATTTACCATTCTCTTAATTTTCGTTGCCGGGGTTCGATAGCTATCGAGTTCTTTCAACAATATTTGAGTAGTTTTGATCATTTTACCTCCATTAATTATCATTATACAATATTTACCGGAGAATTTATATAGATGACTTGAGTAAGTTGATACAATCTGTTAGAATTCATTCAGAAACAGCAATGAACGAGAGAGTAAGTAGATTTACATCCGCCCAGAGAGGATCCGCCGCAGGCTGAGAGCGGTTTCCGGAAAGATCTGACCGAAGTTCACTCGGGAGCTGCATGGGTGATAAGTAGTCCGTGCCGGTTCAGACCGTTATATCTGTAATGAGCGGCGGGAGGTTTCCCGCAATTTGGGTGGTACCGCGATGATTCGTCCCATGTCATATGACTGGGGCGTTTTTGTTTTATGGAGGTGGGTCATGAAGGATAAACTTTTGACAATGCAAAATGAATGCATTGAATCGGTCACTCAGGCCGGCTCTGAGCAGGCTTTGGAGGAGATCAGACTGAAGTTTCTCGGTAAAAGGGGTGAACTGACATCGATACTTAAGGCGCTGGGCAGCCTGCCTCCGGAAGAGAGAAAAGAAACCGGCATGCTGGCTAACAGTATCAAGAGTAAGATCACAACTGCTATCGAAGCACGAGAACAGACTTTGATAGCTGAAAAGTCAGTTATTGAAGGTGAATTTGATTTGACCGTACCCGGCCTGATCCCGGAAAGCGGAAGTCTTCATCCGATAACGCAGATGTGTTATGACCTGAACGATGCTTTCCATTCTATGGGTTTCGAGGTTTTTGCCGAAGATGAAATCACCAGTGAGCTTTATGGCTTCGATCATCTTAACTTCCCACCGGCACATCCTGCCAGAGAGTCTATGGATACTTACTGGCTTGAAGGCAGCGAAAACGAGACCGGTGCGAAGAGATTGTGTTTGCGCCCGCATCTTACAGGGGCAAGCGTCAGATATCTTAAGAAACATGGTGCACCTGCCCGTTTTGTTTATCCGGGAAGAGTATATCGCAATGAGAATACTGATGCCCGCCATGAGCGTGCTTTCTTTCAGTATGAAGCTTTGATAGTGGATAGAAATTTCTCATTTGCTTCAGGGAAGCTACTGGTTAAGACGATCCTGGATAAAGTATTCGGTCGTGATGTCGATGTTCGTATGCGTGCAGGGTTCTTCCCTTTCGTCGAACCCGGCTTTGAAATCGATATGAAATGTCTCGTCTGCGGTGGTAAAGGATGCCGTGTCTGCAAGCATGTCGGCTGGATAGAGGTCATGCCGGGCGGTACGCCTCATCCGAATGTGCTTAAAGCTGCCGGCCTTGATCCGCTCGAGTGGTCCGGATTCTATATCAATGTTGGTCTTGATCGTCTGGTCATGATGCGGACCGGGGTCGACGATGTACGAATGTTCCACAGTGCGGACCTTCGTTTCCTCAGTCAATTCAAATAAGGGAGGAAAGATTAAATGAAATTTTCTTATAACTGGATACGTGAATATGTTGAATTACCGGCTAACCTTAGCATGAAGCAGCTGTCATATGATCTTACGATGAGAACAGTCGAGGTAGAAAACACAGAAAATCTTGCAGACGCGCTCGATCAAATCGTTATCGGGCGAATCGATTCTCTTGAAAGCCATCCTCAGGCTGATCGTCTGACCGTATGTAAAGTCGATGTCGGGCTTCCTGAAACAGTTGTTATAGTTTGCGGCGGGATCAATCTGGCTGTTGATATGAAAGTCGCTGTTGCGCTTCCGGGTTCAATGGTCCGTTGGCATGGTGAAGGTGATCCTGTTCAGGTAAAGAAAACTGTACTTCGTGGTATTGAGAGCTATGGTATGATCTGTGCCTCAAGTGAGATCGGTCTCCATGACCTGTTTCCGGGCAGTGATGATCGTGAGATAATGGATCTCACCTCTTTTGAATCACCGTCAGGTACTGCTCTTGCTGAAGTTCTTTTGCTGGATGATCAGATACTTGAGATAGATAACAAGTCGATGACCAACCGTCCTGATCTCTGGGGCCATTACGGTTTGGCTCGCGAGCTTTCCGCCATTTACAACAAGCAGCTTAAGCCACTGCCTACTGCCGTAGTTGCGCATACCCCATCAGGCTTCCCTGTCGAAATCGATGAGACTGACCGATGCAACCGGTATATTGCAGCCGTTTATTCAGGATTGAAATATGAGCCTTCTCCCTATTGGCTTCAACTCAAGTTGTGGAAGGTCGGTCTGCGTCCTATCAACAATCTGGTAGATATCACCAACTATGTTATGCTTGTTACCGGTCAACCGACTCACGGTTTCGACAAAGGTCATGTAGATGAGAGGATAGTAGTCCGAAATGCCAGAAGCGGAGAGAAGCTGGAAATGCTTGATGGCTCGAAGCTGGAGCTCAGTGAAGATGACCTCGTTATCTGTGACGCCAACAAGCCAATGGCTCTGGCCGGTATCATGGGAGGTAAGGCTGACTCTATACTGCCGGAGACCAGTGAGATGATCCTCGAGCTTGCGAAGTTCGATCCTACGACTACACGTCGGTCCGCTCAGCGTCATGGCATGCGAACTGAAGCAGGAGTTCGCAATGAAAAGGGTGTCGATGCAGAGAGAATGGATCAGGCTTTTGGCGTTGCAGATCAGCTGATCAGAGAACTAATACCGGGAGCTAAACTGACTGCCTATGAAGACTGCCGGCCGATTCATGTGACATATCCTGAAATCAAAGTTCCTCTGTCATTCCTTAATGTAAGACTTGGTCGTGAGCTTGATTTTAATGCTGTTGCCGCGACACTTAAGCCCCTCGGATTTGGAGTCGCCGGAAATAGTGAAGATGAATCTGTTCTGAATATTCGTGTGCCATCATGGCGCGGTACGGGCGATATAGACCTTCCCGATGATATACTTGAAGAAGTCGCTCGTATGATCGGCTATGAAAATTTTGACTTCATCCCGCCGCAGATAACTTTGGAACGAGCCATCCGTCAACGCCGAATCGAAACTGAGCGTGCAATCAAGGAATATCTTGCTTTCCGTGCGGGTTTTCAGGAAATATTTACATATCCATGGATCGCTGATCAATACCTTAAAGCTGCTGCGATCGATCCGGCAAAATGCCTGCGTCTCGCTACACCCCCCTCCCCGGAAACTTCTCATCTGCGTTCTTCTCTCGTACCGGGTATGCTGGAGGCGATTGCGAGAAACTTGAGGTATTATGATTCAATGAAGATCTATGAATTGACTCAAGTTTACGAACCCGGCATCAGCAATCCAAGCGAAGAAGCAGAAACACTGCCATTGATGCGAAGAAAACTGGCAGCTGCAGTTGTTGGAAAAGATCCTGTGAAAGTTTTCCGCGAAGCTAAAGGGGTCATTGAACTGATGCCGCGCATCGTTCAGACAGAAGCCTTGAACTTTATACAGAAGGATAAACCCGACTGGGCCGATCAGAAGGTCTGGCTCAACATTGTTTCCTGTGACCGGGTGATCGGTACAATCGCTCTTTTGTCCGCTCAGACAATGCATTCTGCAGATATACGCAAGACTATGGCTGCAGTGATCGAACTCGATGTTGAAGAACTTGAGCCTCTACCCTCCAGAGAAAACAAGTATCGACCCCTTCCTCAGCTTCCACTTGTCGAGCAGGATTTTTCAATCCTTGTAGATAGAAATGTTAAATGGCGGGAGATAGAAGATTTGATATCCGGGATGGTCAGGAGTTATGCTTTTATTGAAGAGTATACAGGAAAACAAGTTCCGAATGATAAAAAGTCTGTAATGTTCCGCGTTTGGATCGGTTCTGATACGAAAACATTAACTGCTGAAGAGATCGACGCAGAATCACAAAGGATATTAAAGAAGATCCGGAAGAAGCTGGGTGGTGAGATCCGTCAGAGTAATAGCTGAATTTCCGCTATTATCGACTTTTTCCTGCTATGAGTTCATATATTCTGTCTAGATCGTCATATGAATAGTACTCGATTACTATGCTTCCTTTTTTATTCTTATCTTTCAGCTTGACTTTAGTTCCAAGCTTTCCCGAAAGTCGCGATTCGAATTCGAGAATGCTGCTTATATACTGCGAATCTTGTTCTTTCTTCTGTTTAGGAGGTTTCATTAGCTGTTTAACCAGCTTCTCAGCATCTCTGACACTTGCATCTCTTTCTATCAAAATCACAGCTGCCTTAAGTTGAAGTTCTTTCTCAGGCAAAGCAAGAAGAGCCCTGGCATGTCCGGCTGTAAGATCATCCCGAATAACCATATCTTTAACTTCTTCAGGAAGATTAAGCAACCTAAGGGCATTAGTTATAGCAGGACGACTCCTTCCGACAGTGTTGGCAAGCTTCTCCTGTGTCAATGAGTGATCTTTTATAAGCTTATTAAGTGCATCTGCCTCTTCTATCGGGTTCAAGTCCTGCCGCTGAATGTTTTCGATCAGAGCCTGCTGCATTATTT
>JAQVYV010000201.1 GCA_028708525.1 Eubacteriales bacterium | reverse complement strand
TATGCTTAATGCCGCTATAATTGGGTGCGGGTCGATCGCTCCGCTTCATGCCGGTGCGATATCCGCCAACGACAAATCAGTGCTTTTCGCCGCTGCCGATATTGAGGTTTCACGGGCGGAAGAGTTCAGGAACCAATACGGGTGCCTGGCTTTCGGAGACTACAGAGAGATGTTGAAGATCCCGGAGATAGATGTCGTTCATATATGCACGCCGCATTATCTGCACACCGGCATGATCCTGGATTGTCTTGCCGCGGGAAAGCATGTTCTGACTGAAAAGCCGCTGTGTATATCTGAAAATGAACTGCATGTACTTTCAGATGCGGCTTCCCGGTCTGATAAGAAGATCGGGGTTTGCTTTCAGAACAGGTACCGAAAGACTTCGGAGATCATTAAAGAATACCTGGCTTCCGGACGCGGAGGTGCCGTAAAAGGTGCCAAAGCGATAGTTACCTGGAACAGGGAGGGTGAATACTATACTTCGAGTCCGTGGAAGGGGAGAAAATCGACCGAAGGCGGGGGATTGCTTATTAATCAGGCTATACACACGATCGATCTGCTGTGCTGGCTCCTTGGAGATGTTCAGTCAGTTGAGGGATCGTTATCCACCCGGCTTATTGCTGATGTGATCGAGGTTGAGAACTCGGCTGAGGGTATCATCCGATTTGCCGGGGGAGTGAACGCTCTTTTGTATGCGACAGGGTGTTATTGCGCGGATTCCCCTGTGGAGATCGAGATCATATGTGAGAAAGCAGTGCTTAGGCAGGACACCGGCCTTTGTATACGGGAAAACGGAGCTCCTGAGCGGTGGTTCACTGATAACGAGGAAGCGCAGCCGGGCGGAAAGGCGTACTGGGGGAATTGTCATGGTGCTTTGATAGATGATTTCTACGACGCTGTACTGACCGGCCGGGATTTCGCGATAGATTGGCGGGAAGGAGCAAAGGCTGCCGGAGTGGTCTTTGATTTCTATAGAGGTGCTCCTTTATATCCCGCTTCTAAAGACTGATTTCTTTAGTTGCGATTTTCCGGCAGAAGGCTTCGTCATGTTCTACGAAGATCATGGTTGGCTGATGTCTAATTATCAGTTCTTCGATTTGGATCCTGGAGACAACATCGATGAAATTCAGAGGTTCGTCCCAGATGTGCAGGTGTGCTTTCTCGCAGAGGCTGCGAGCTATAAGGACTTTTTTCTTCTGTCCTTCGCTGTGATCGGATATATCCTTGTCGAATTGTTCGGCTTTGAAGTCCAGTTTGTTCAGTATTGCTTTGAAAAGAGATTCGTTGATCCCGTATGATCTTGCGTAATCTGACAAACTGCCGTGAAGTGATCCGGTATCCTGAGATACATAGGAAATGACAAGCCCGCCGGCGGCTTTGAACACACCGGTATAGGTGATCTCTCTTCCGCAGATCAGTTTGATGATGCTGGATTTTCCGGATCCGTTCCGCCCTTTGATCGCAAGTCTGTCTCCTCGCCGGATCGTGAACCCGACATTGCTGCACACTGTATTGGTTCCGTATGAGACAGATACATCACTCATGTAAACCAGCGTGTCCGAGAAATGCTGAATTTGTTCAAGTTTCAGGCTGTCAGACCTCTCCAAGTTCTTAAGAAGCTTTGACTTGGATTCGGCAGCGTCCTGTTTTCTTCGCTTGTAGTTATTGCTCTGCCGCATGAGTTTCCTGGATTTTTCGCCTTCGTAGGAACGGAGACCGATGCTTTTCTCTTTTCTTGCCGGATCAAATCCTATCTTGCTTCTTTCGGCCTTATCTGACCAGCGCGCGGATCGCTGCGCAGCCCGGTTGAGTCTGTCGATTTCCTTAAGAAGTTTCTCGTTTTCGGAAAGTTCGAATGTATCCTGCCTTGTCTTGTTTTCATACCATGATGAAAAATTTCCCTGTTGCAATTCAATATTGGAACGGTTGATCGACAGTATGTGGTCTACGCAGTTATCGACAAAATTCCTGTCGTGCGATACCAGGATAAACCCTTTCTTACTTTTCAGATAGTCGCTTACTATCCGGCGCGAGAAGCTGTCGAGATGGTTCGTAGGCTCGTCTATCAAAAGGAATCTATTTTCTTTCAGGAAAAGGACGGCAAGCATCAGCTTCGTCTGCTCTCCGGGACTCATGATTTTGTACGGGGTGAAAAGTTTGTCGGTATCGAAGTCCATCAGATCAAGTTCGCGTTCCAGCTCCCATTGTTCAAGGTACGGACAGATCTTATATGCTATGTCCAGAGTGGTTGCTGTCGGGGATGAGTCTCTGACATCAAAGGGGAAATACTCAAATCCGACATTCGCTGTTATAGTTCCCCGGTACTCATAACTGCCCATCAGAAGTTTCAGGAATGTCGTTTTCCCGCGGCCGTTGCGTCCGATGAATCCGAGACGCCAATTCGTATCTATGGTGAAACTTACATTATCGAAGATCCTGTCATAGCTTCCGTCATATTCAAATGTTAGGTTGCTGATGTTGACCTGAGACATGGTATAGGGATCTCCTTTTTGATATGATTATATCAGATGATACGGGTCGGTGGCTGGCTGGTGGGGACGGGGGTAACCCTTCATGTCTGTTTTTGAAAGAGGAGGGTTACCTCCGTCCCCATCAACCT
>JAQVYV010000004.1 GCA_028708525.1 Eubacteriales bacterium | reverse complement strand
GCTTCTGTCAGAACCCCATACACCATGCCATTCAGATATGTATTAGCAAGATAATCCATAACTTCATTTGACGAAGGTATGAATTCGATATTGATCGTAGCAGGATCCGGAAGCATTTTCTGATAGGCATCAAGATCAACACCTTCAAGGAGATCATCGGACGATATAGGTATAAGTTTCACAATAACCGGTTTGATATTGACAGCCGATTTGATTTCTGTATAAATGGCGTATACTTCGTCAAGTTTCCAGTCATCATACAAATCATGTATATATTCAGATATGTCTCTTGCCCGATAAAAAGTAGGTGATTCGATAGGATACTTGAAATCCTTTACTACATCAAATCCATCTTTCTCAAGCGTATCCCTCCCGGTTCTTCCGGCAATAAAGAGTCTGGGTTGAACTTGTATGCCTTCTTTAGCCTTTATGTACATATGATTTCTTATTGCATCTTCAGCGGTCCTGATAACGTTGAGATTATATGCTCCCGCAAGTCCTCTGTCTCCGGTCAATATGAAATATCCGACTATCCAGGGATCACTCTTCTTCTTCGAATGTCTAAGAAAAAATGGATGCCTGATTTCGGGACTCTGAATATATATTTCAGCCATAGTAGCTCTGCAGAGATCAAAGAATGGCAGAGTTCTCGAAAGCTGACTTCTGGCATTCTTAGTTTTAACAGCACTGACAAGATGCATCGCATTTGTCATCTTACTTATTTCACGGATACTTCTCATCCGCTTTTTCAAATCATAGATCTGTTCCATAATCCTCACTGTGTGCCTGCCAAATCAGCAGATATTCAGAGAATGTTTCGTTTACAGCCCTTATGTTTTCATCAGTCAGCTGTCCTGTTTCACGTATAGACTGAAATATTTCCGGGTGAATAGATCTTATATAGTCGTTGAACATCCGGAAAAAACTCTTTACATCATCACGTTCAATACAAGAAAACCTGTTTGAGTTCGCAAGATACAGGATCAGAACCTGTTCTTCGATCTGCATAGGTGAATTCCTGGGTTGCTTTAAGATTTCGGTAATATTTCCACCTTTGGTCAGTTGCGTCCGGGTCGATTCATCAAGGTCGGATCCAAACTGCGAGAAAGCTTCTAATTCTCTATACTGAGCAAGATTGATCCTCAATGGACCTGCAACCTTCTTCATAGCCTGAACTTGAGCTGCTCCTCCAACTCTTGAAACAGATAACCCTACATTTACAGCGGGCCTTATACCGGAGAAAAACAATTCTGTCTCCAGATATATCTGACCGTCTGTGATCGAGATAACATTAGTTGGGATATAAGCTGAAATATCTCCTCCTTGCGTTTCTACGATCGGAAGTGCTGTAATTGATCCACCTCCTGCTGACTCAGATAAACGTGCAGCTCTTTCCAGAAGTCTTGAATGAAGGTAGAAAACGTCTCCGGGGAATGCTTCTCTGCCCGGCGGCCTCCTTAACAAAAGGGAAATAGCTCTGTAAGCATGCGCATGTTTCGTCAAATCATCGTAAACGATCAGCACATCCGCATTTTCCTTATACATAAGCTCTTCAGCCATTGCACAACCGGAATAAGGTGCGATATACTGCATGGAAACAGGAGAACTTGCTCCGGCCGCAACGATCGTAGTGTAACTCATAGCACCTGAACGGCGCAAAGTCTCTGCTACAGAAATAACATTGGACATCTTCTGACCGATAGCAACATAAATACAGAACACATTCTTCCCTTTCTGATTTATGATCGTATCTACTGCAATCGATGTTTTACCCGTCTGTCTGTCTCCGATGATCAGTTCTCTCTGGCCTCTGCCTATAGGAACCATTGCATCTATAGCCAAAATCCCTGTCTGAAGCCCTATATTGACGGGTTGTCTGTCAATTATTGATGGAGCTTCCGATTCTATTTCGCGTCTGGAATCAAATGATATAGGTCCCTGTCCATCTATCGGGATCCCCAGAGCGTCAACAACTCTCCCTAAAAGGCCTTTCCCAACCGGTACATCGATCGTTCTGCCTGTGCGTTTACACATCATGCCCTCGCTCACAATGTCAACGTTACCAAGCAAAACCACGCCTATCGAATCTTCCTCAAGATTCATAGCTATACCATATGCATTCTGTGAAAACATGAGTAATTCGTTACTTTTACAGTTTGCTATTCCGGAAACCTTAGCAATACCATCACCAGCAGATATTACTATACCTACCTCATCAACAGCTGCATTGAGTCTGTATCCTGCGAATCTCTCGAAAAGTTCATCTACTAAAGTATCACTTTTATTTTCAGCTATATTATCGGAGGTCTCAGATCCAAACAATCCTTCGTCCTGAGGGATCCCGATGGGTGTTTCAGTAAACCCTCCGAGAGCTTCTGAAAGTGATTCATTGATCAGTTTAGCAACTTCTTCATGTGAGCCATCTGTATCATCAATAGCTTTAGAATCTTTCAATTTACCGGCTATACGTGCAAGTTGCCCCTTAATACTATAATCATATCTGAAACCACCGGCATAAATGACAACACCGCCAAGAAGAGAAGGATCGATCTCAGTGCGCACAATATATTCCTTAACATCAAGCAGTTTCGAGAATTTCGAAGCAAGGACCTCTGCCTGTTCGCCGGTCATTTCCAGTGGAGTTACTATTCGAATGACACCGAGTCCGCCTTCAGGCATCTTTTCTGTCCTTCCCTTCAAATTCTTCACCAATAAACTGGTCTATAAGTTCGCGTTGTTTATTTTCATCTATGCTTTGGCTAACTACCTTATAAGCTATTGCAAGCGAAAGATCTGCAACCTCGTCACGCATTTCTTCAATTGCAGCCTTCTTCATTCTGTCTATATCCTTATGAGCCCTTGAGATTATCTCCATGGATTCACGTCTGGCATTCTCAAGGATCTCACCGCTTTGCTTTTCAGCTTGTACCTTGGCATCCTCTACTATAGCTGTTGCCTCATGTGTAGATTTCTCGATCCTGACTTTACCCTCACTAAGAAGATCCTCGGCTTCTTTCTTTCGATTCCTGGCATCATTAAGATCAGCACTTACCTTATCCCTGCGCTTATTCATAAACTTTACAGCAGGCTTAAAAAGCAGAAACTTGATTATCAGGTATGTGACCAACAAATTGATTATGGTAAAAAACGCGGTTACCAAATAACCTGCCAGATCATCAGGTGATATCAACAACATAGAAAATGTAAGTGAGCCAATATATCCTAACATTCGCACCATCTCTCTTTCTTCTACTAAACTATTTAAACACAAAGATCAGCAGAAGACTGACGACAAGCGCATAGATCGCAGTTGCTTCAATGAAAACTATCGCAGTAAAAAGCAATTGCTGTATCTTGCCGGCCATTTCAGGCTGTCTTGCTGTTGCCTCAAAAGCTTTAGCAGAAGCAATACCAATACCTATAGCCGCGCAAGCCGCAGCTATTCCGATCGCAAGTGCCGCCCCGATCGCTATAAACCCTAATTCCATAAAAATCTCCTTGTATAATGCAATTCATTATATTTTCTTATGCTTTAGAATGTGCTCCTTCGATGATCTCACCTATATAAACAACACTAAGGTATGCAAAAACCGCACCCTGTAGTATTCCGTCGGCAAGATCGAACCAGATCCCTAAAACTCCGGGAACTATAAATGGGACAATGATATATATAAACTCCATCAGAATAAAAGCTCCGAATATATTACCGAAGAGCCTGAGTGACAGAGATATAGGTTTAATAAAATAGTCAAGTACCCTGAATGGAAGCAATGCAGCTTTCGGATATGTTAGTGATTTCCAGAATCCTTTGATTCCGACAAGCCTGATTCCGGTAAATATAACATATACTATAGTAAATAATGCAAGAGTTATCGGAAAAACAGGGTCTTTAGAGGGTGGTGATATCTTAAAAACAGAAAAACAATTGGATATACAGATGAATACTCCCATACTGCCAACAAAAGGTGCGACTTTATAGGCCTGATCTTCGGTCATATGCTGACCTTTACACAAATTCATCATCAAATCTACGAATCCTTCAGATATGATCTGTCTTCCGCGGGGTATTTCCTCGAATCTTCTGCTCATCCAAAATGCAAGGGCAGCTATCAGTATCATAGCTAACCACATGCTGATAACTGTATGAGTGATCGAAAAATGGAACCCGGAAATATCGATCCCTGCAAATTCATGAGAAGAAATAGCTTCCTTGATCCCTTCACCGATATCTCCAACCTTGATTTCCTCGACGAATCTTTCATTAAGAGCTCTCAGTAGTTCAACTATGTAATTTTCCGCCAAAGACAGTAACATTATTCCCTTCCTGTACTATCCGCCAAAAACAGACCCCCGAGCAACTGATAAGTTTCCCGGGGTATCAAATTTCACTTAACGTATTATGCACCTGCATGAACGAACATGCAATACTTATTTTGTACCAAAAAGTCTGTCGCCGGCGTCCCCTAAACCCGGCACAATGTATGCGTGATCATTAAGCCTCTCATCCAGTGCTGCGCAGAATATCGGAACATCAGGGTGGTCATTGTGTAAGCGCCTAACACCTTCAGGGGCAGCGATAAGACACATGAATTTAATATTCTGTATCCCCTTTTCCTTCAGAAATCTAACTGCTGCTGATGCGGAACCTCCGGTAGCAAGCATAGGATCAAGGACTACCAGATCACGGTCAGATGCATCTTCCGGTAATTTGCAATAATACTCAACAGGCTCTAGAGTAACCGGATCCCTGTATAACCCTATATGACCGACTTTAGCCATTGGCATCAGATTAAGCATACCATCCACCATGCCCAATCCTGCTCTTAGTATCGGCACCAAAGCCATCTTCTTTCCCGCGAGTACTTTGGTTCTGGCGATCGCAACAGGAGTTTCGATCTCAATTTCCTTAAGCGGCAGTTCACGTGTCACTTCATATGCCATGAGCATTGAAACCTCAGACACTAATTCTCTGAACTCCTTGGTAGTCGTCCTTTTATCCCTCATCAGAGATATTTTATGCTGGATCAGTGGGTGGTCATAAATAAAAACATTTTCCATATTCTCCTCCGTTCATGACATGTTTCAAATTATTCTAACACTAAGACTACCGATTTATCAACCTGTACATGATATCCCAAGGAATATTCCAAAGAAAATGATCGTTTGAGAGCTGATAAGAGGAGCATCATTCATTCCGTGCATTACTGTTATACTTATCATCGCTATCACAGCAGCCAGATAGGGCCTAAAAGGTGAATCTTTCAGCTGATCAAAGGCTCGTTTTAATACTTTAACCAGGATCCAGATAAACGAAATAACGCCGGGCAGACCTGTTTCAAGCCAGAAATTAATAAATATATTATGAGCATGAATAGTTCCTGCGATCCTGTAAGAAGCATTCACAGGTATATACTTCCGGTATGTGAAAAGTCCGGTCCCGATAAACGGTTGTTTATTTATCTGCCTTAAAGCTATGTTCCAGAGTTCAAACCGAAGTTCCAGTCCCTCAGTAATAAGCACTGATCTCGGGAAAACACGGGAAGCAAGTTCAACGACAGAATCAGGAAAGAAAGAAGCATAAGTGAAAATCCCTATAAGAGCAACAGTGATCATGCACATGATCTTACGTTCACTCATTGAGGCAAGAAATACTGCAAGTCCTACGAAAAAAGCTATTAAGCCGGTTCTGCTTCCTGTAAAGTAAAGACAGATCATCCCGACAACAGACGAAATAATAAGCCTGATTTTCGTATTCCTGTTCCAGACATGATACATGAGTGCAAGCGAAGACATAAGGAATATTTCCAGAATATAAGAAAAATAGTTCGGATTACCAAATGTTCCCATAAGCCTTATCATGCTTTGGGATTTGCCTGCAATATCGTTTTGCCACGGAAATAAGACTGCATAAATAGCTACCGGTATTATCAGCATTACTGAATATCGAGCGAAATGAAGCCCGTCTTCACGCGTCCACATAAACTCTATCATTACTGCAAGGGCAACTATTGGACCAAGAAGAAATATTGCAATCAGCGAATTCAGATAATTACCATGGTATATAGCTCCAAATGCAGCTGAAAGAACAAGAATACTTCCGGGTATAAGAAATACACTTTCACTGACAATTTTACTTAAAGGACGCTTAACATGAGTATTCCCGGCTTGTTTCACTGTCTCATAAAGGGTAAAAGAAAACAAAAGCCATAATCCCGCCGGAGCCGAATAGAAATGTGCTCCTATCAGCAGCACTGAAATGATCATGATCTTTCTTCTCAGCGGAAGAAGACTCAGATATTTCAACATATCCCGTATCTGTTTTCTTATCTTGTTCGGCATATCTATCTGTCAAAAGGACATGCTTTGTTGCCCTTAATGTGATCGAAATCCTTCTTTCCGGATGAATAGTCACCAACTATATTACCGTTTCCGAATAATTTATACTTGTATGTCACTAGTCCGTCAAGTCCCACAGGTCCGCGTGCATGAACTTTCGAAGTACTAACACCTACTTCTGCTCCAAATCCATATCTGTATCCGTCGCTGAATCTTGTAGAGCAATTCCAGAAAACATTTCCCGAATCCACAACAGACATAAAAAACTCAGCGGATCTTCTGTCGTTCGTTACAATTGATTCCGTATGACCTGACCCATAAGTATTGATGTGATCTGTTGCATCGTCAATGCTCCCGACTATCTTAAGTGAGACTTTAAGATCAAGGTATTCAGTATGCCAATCTGAAACAAGCTGACATCCGAGTTTCTCCGCTGTCTTTTCGCATCCATAAACCTGAACATTATTCTCATTAAAAGCTTTATCAAGCAACGGTAATACCAACGAAGCCGCATCTTTGTGTACAAGTACAGTTTCTACAGCATTACACACTGCAGGATACTGGGTCTTCCCATCTATGACTACTCTGACGGCAATTTCAGGGTCGGCATATTTATCGATATATACGTGGCACACCCCGTCAGCGTGACCAAGAACCGGTATATTCGTATTTTTCATTATCATTGACACAAAATCATTTGAACCTCTGGGTATTATGAGATCCACATTTCTGTCTTGCTTAAGAAGTTCACCGACATCACTTCTCGTCCTTAAAAGCGTTATCCATCCATTTGGAATATCCATTTCACATGCAGCGTCAGAAATAATACCTGTCAAAACTTTATTTGTATTATCTGCTTCGGATCCTCCTTTCAGAATGACCGCATTGGAACTCTTAAGGCATAGTGCGGATATCTGAACTAAAGCATCCGGTCTTGATTCGAAAATAACTCCGATAACACCAAGCGGACATGTAACACGATACAACTCAAGACCCTCGTCTAGATCACACTGATAAGTTGTAGAACCAACAGGATCGGGCAACTCAGCCATTTCCCTGATCCCTTTAATAGCAGCATCCAGCTTCACTCCACTGAACTCAAGTCTCTTAAGAAGCGGGTACGCAAGTCCTTCAATTTTCGAACGTTCTATGTCAGTGATGTTAGCTTCTTCGATAATATCGCGGTTCATCTCCAGAGCTTCAGCGATCCTTATCAGCGCCTTGTTCTTCGCTTCAGAAGACAATGCCCTCATTGAATATGAAGCCCTGCGAGCTCCAAAAGCAGCTTTATCAACCGTTGTATCCATGTTCACCTCATTTACCTCTTTATTTATGATCCCGGCGTAATGACATTCATGCTGTGGATAATGTGGATAAGTCTGTGAATAACCGCAAAGACAATGTTTCAGTTCTTCAAAGGTGTTCAAAGCCTTATACTATGGGGAATCCAAGTTTTAATGTTGTTACCTTTAAAACGAACGTTCTTTCTCTCAACCCATATTGTTCCCTGTATCACGCATTTCAGACAAGATCACAATCATTTACATATTCCATCTTGTCCGCCTGTCGCGTACACCGAATTATTTTCCGGGTACAAAATTCGCTCTTACTTCCTCAAGAGATTCGAATGTTCCGATGTCATAGCATTCGCCTTCAAAAAGGTGTGCCATTACAGGTTTACGCTTATACAACCATGAAGGGAAGAATCCGGGTGCATCCGGAGGATTTCCTTCATTCAGATACTGAGTCAGTAAAGGTAATGTTTCCCTTAGATAGAAATATGTTGCAAAGAAAGCTATGTCAGACTTGGGTTCCTTTGGCTTCTCTTCCATATCGGTAATTATATTATTCTCATCGATAATTCCTACGGCCATTCTTCTGAGGTCAGACAGTGAATCAAGTCTTTTCGCGAGAATAAGATCCTTTCTGTGTTTCATAAAGATATCAAATGATTCTTTAAGGTCATAGGTAAACAGATTATCTCCGGCTATAACCACAATATCTTCATCGATTTTCAGTTTATCAACGACGAACCATATATCCTTGACCGCACCCAGTTTATTAGTATCATCTGTAGTATTATCATTGACGACCGTGTACTTCTTCTCATGTCTCTCTGCGGAATCATCAGCCCACTGCTGAAAATTCGGATAAAACCTTTCATTAGTTATCAGAACCACTTCATTGATCTCCCCGATAGTTTCCAGTTCATCAGCGATGTAGTCCAGTATCGTTTTACCCTTCACTTCCAAAAGAGCCTTAGGCATGTTCTTAGTCAATGGATATAGTCTTGTAGCATATCCGGCCAGCAAGATAATTGCTTTCACTTCTGTTTCCTCCCTGATTTAAAATAATGATACATGTTGCACTGTATTTTCCCATTATACAATTTCCTTCTTTTATCAGCAAATCCACCAAAATCATTTTCAAAATTGTCTTTAGGAGCAATAATACTCAGACGAAGGCCCGGTATAACAGAACCCGACCATAGCCATTTTTCGCCCAGCCCGGAAAACAAAGCAGAAGCTTTATCAGCATCAAGCATCCTTTCACCGTAAGGTGGATTAGTAATTATAAGCACCTTATCGCTTTCTGTCGCTGACCTTATCGCAGCCGGATCATAGGAAAGAGCATCTCTGACTGAATACCCGATCAGTTTACTTACACCTGCACTTTCAGAATTCTTCATTGCTGCACTTATAGATGACGGATCGATATCCGAACCAAGGATCATTTCAGGTTTTCTTGCCGGCAATACACGTCTTCCATCCATAGCTTCTTCCCTTGCTGCCATGAAGGCTTTCAAATACCCGTCCGACCACTTCTCTGCAGCAAATCCTCTGTTAAGGCCGGGAGCTGTTTCTGACGCTATAAGTGCAGCTTCCACAGCAATCGTTCCGGTTCCGCACATTGGATCAAGAAGAACTTCACCATTATCGTATCTCCACATAGAAAGCAAGACAAGACCTGCCGCAAGAGTCTCTTTCAGTGGAGCAGTATGCGTAAGAGGCCTGTATCCTCTTTTATGGAGCCCGTCACCTGATGTATCAGCCATAAAAGAAACCTCATCTCTTACAATGGAGAAAACGATCTTCATCAGCCCCTTGTTTGGGTCTTCAGGGACATCGGCACTATCAGCATAACCATAAGCACGGATCAGTCTTTTAACGATCGCCTTTTTAATGACAGACTGGCAAGCCGAAATACCAAACAACTTTGACTTCAATGAATGGCCGTTCACATGGAAAGCCCATCCTTTAGGTATATGTTCTTCCCATGGCACTAACAAAGCAGCTTCAAACAGATCATCAAAACTCTCTGCATGGTTTCCGCCAAATCTCAGTAAAATTCTTTCTGCGGTACGAAGATTCATGTTCAGTCTCGCTACCTGAGAGCAAACTTCCAAATCAGGCATCCGGACGTCTATTCTACCGTCAGAAACAACTGCTGTAGACATATCTATGCCAAGAGATCTCATCTCATCCTTTACGGTGGATTCAAGACCGAATAGCATTGTGGCTGTAATTATCATTTTCCCCTCTTTCCGAATCAGTATCAGGTATATACCCTGATATAATATGTTACCAAAGTTGTTATGATCGCCAATATCCAGCCTCCGAGTATATCAGCTGCCCAGTGCATGTCAAGGTAAAGTCTGCCATAAGCCGTAGTAAGTGCATTAGCAACAAGAACTGACAGTATCGCAGCAACAGCCCAAACAGGCAGATACGGTATCATGAATGCCGGTACCAGCAAGGCCATAGCAAGCGTAGAAGCTGAGTGTCCGCTTGGATATGAACCTGATGTCATTATCTTATGAGCAGTTAAATGTGGCGGTCTTGTTCGCTGAGCGATCTGTTTCGTAAATGAAACTACTGCAAGCTGGATCATCAGTGAGGAAATAAGGAAAACTCCGCTTTTCCAATCTTTCCATACGAATCCCAGTATCATTGCAACCCCAATGATCTGCAAAGAAGATGGGATTATATCATTATATTTATGAGTAAGAACCATGAAATTCCTGATTTCCTGCACCCTGTTCCTGTGTACGAGTATCCTGACCCATCGGTTGAACCACTCAAGTTTCGTATAGAAAATGTCCATAGCAATATAGATCGATGTCAGTATGATCACAGGTACTGCAAAAATATATGTATGAAGAAACTGATTCATTCTCTCCCCCCGGAAAAGCCTTTTATTACCGGCATAGCGGCAAAACCCGTTATGGCACCTGTAAATATCGATACCAACAATAAAAAAGGCAAATAATAGAACATTATATTCCAATCTTTTAATAAAAACACTGCTACACATATCTGACCGAAACTGTGAGTAAGAGCACCTCCGATACTGATACCAACTACAGAGAAAAACCGGTCTGTCCAATGTGACATCACAGTCATAACGATCCAGGCCATCAATGCACCGGTAAGTGAGAAAAGCAAAGATACCGGTCCGGTGAACAGTCCCACTACAAGGCATCTGGTTATAATGATGGCAAGAGTATCCGGGACCCTTAGCATAATGATAGCGAAAACAGTTACGATATTTGCCAGACCGATCTTCACACCCGGAACAGGTATAAAAAGCCCGATCGGAAAATAATTCTCCAGAAACGACAACGCTATTGCAAGCGCTGTGAAAATCGCCGCATAAGCTATCCTTCTGGACACATTTCTGCTGTAAGACGGTTTACTGCTCAATTCTCTTCTCCGATCATCCGATAATGATATCGGGATCACTTTCTGATGATCCTCCCGTTACTCTGATCAGAATACCAGCAGGAACACACGCGGCTATCTGTCCGCTCAATGATATAAACCCCGTATTTACACATACTCTGTCAGGGCAATCGCTATCTTTAAATCTAACACGTCCGTCTCTGCACTCGATCGTCAGATGATAGCCCGATGAAACAAAACTGATTTCAGTTACACCATTGACCGAACTTGATTCCAAATCTGATTCAACTCTTCCGGTACTAAGATCAATAGTAGCAATGATCTCCCCATCAGACACTATCTCAGCAACGGAAGCTGTTTTACCCGGCAGAAAAACTTTACCAATAAGAACCAGACTAACGATCAAAGCTAAAACAACTATTATAAAATCACCGGGACGAAGATGCGTTTTAAGCATAAATCACCTATGATCCTCGATTGGTTCACGAAGCTCCTCATACCATCCCAGGAACTTAACAAAAGGAAGTTCTTTAGACAATTGATACAGCATAAGCAACACTTCACGTGATCCGTACGATGCTGAAACATCTGCCCAAAAGCTATATTCCCAAGGCTTTTCAGGAACAGGACGTGATTGTATCTTAGTAAGACTGAGACCTCTTTCAGCTATCAGGCTGAGAATGTTAGCAAGTGACCCGCTCTGATGCGGCAGTTTAAAATATATGCTTACCCTGTTAGCCTCGGGAGTTATCACAGGTTCTCTTGTTATCGCAACGAATCTGGTCTGGTTATGTTCTGAATCACAAATATCCTCTTCAATTATTTCGAGGTTGTTCAAAGAACCTGCAGTTCCGGACGCAATGGCGCAATATGCTCTGTCATTTATCTCCTTCAGCCTGTTAACAGCAAAAGCAGTATTATCTACAGCGATCTGTTCAAGTCCTTTGGACCTGATAAAACTCGAACACTGCGCAAGAGCCTGAGGATGTGACAGTACAGTTCTGAGACCATGTACATTACTTCCGGGCAATACGACCAGTTTATGGTGGATAGGCACAGTAATTGCTTTCGAAATATAGAAAGGATATCTGGTCAACAGATCATAAACATCATTAACAGTACCGGCTGTTGTATTTTCCAAAGGAAGAAGAGCTATATCACAATCTCCGTCAGACAATCTGAGCATACACTCTTCAAAGGTGAGTGCCGGCATACAGGCCGCGTCAGGAAACCCCGATGCGGCTGCAAGGTGAGAATATGATCCCGTTGTTCCCTGACAACATATCCTTGGCTCAACCGGAAGCGAATCCTCAGCTCTGCCTATAGTTTGTCCCGGTTCCCAATCGTTGTCCTCGTCCATGACTGAATCATACTGTACTTCTCTGGAAACGCGCATTATGCAGCTCATAACAGATGCCACTCGTTCCCTGAGATCAGGATCAAATTTTCGTGTCATTCTTCCGATCACGACCTGTTCTCTGTTGGAATCATAGACTGGTAAATGATTTACTTTCTTATGAGTGCCGATCTGAGCTGCTATACCAATTCTGTTACTTAAATAAGCAGCACCCTTATCATCAAGATCACTTATTTCTTCCCTTAGTTTTTCAATTCCGTTGATTTTATCTGAAGTCATATCATCTCCTGTCGATTTGTCTTTCTATTGTATCACAAAGGATGTCAATTCCCTTTGTATAACTATCGATACCAAATCCTTTCACCTGACTTATACAGACATCTTCCACGACAGAGATCCTTCTGAATCCTTCCCGGGAAGATATATCCGAAATATGAACTTCAACGACCGGCAAACCACAAAGCTCGATGGCGTCACGAATAGCATAACTATAATGTGTTAATGCTCCCGGGTTGATCACAATACCGTCACACTCAATCATAGCGCTGTGTATTCTATCGATTATATCTCCTTCGTGATTTGACTGATAAGTTATCAATTCATATCCCCTTGAAAGAGCTTTATCCGAACAGGTTTTCTCAACATCAGCCAAAGTAAACGTACCATATTGCTTAGGGTCTCTTTTACCAAGCATATTCAAATTAGGGCCATTAATAAGAAGCAATGTCAGTTTAAGATCACCGAAAGCCTTGAAAGAGATCTCAGTTTCGGTCATTTCGGCAAATCCGGTCTTCATATCGATATCCCCTTTCTTTTCAATTGTCCCGAAGTGATAAGATGATCCAGAAGTTTATATGCACATACAGCTTCTATCACAGGTATGGCTCTTGGAACGATGCATGGATCATGCCTTCCGGTAACTTTTAGTTGTGTTTCAGCACCTTTAACGACATCTACGCTCATTTGTTCACGTCCAATAGATGCTGTGGGTCTGAACGCTGTCCTTATCACAATAGGCATTCCGTTAGTGATCCCGCCTTGTATGCCGCCTGAATTATTTGTCTTATACGATATATCTTTATACCCGTGATTTTCGCAATCTTCAGGATAAAACGGAACATCATTGTTCTGAGAACCCATCAAAGCACTTCCCGCGAATCCGGATCCAAACTCAACACCCTTTACACCGGGAACAGAGAAAATGGCAGAAGCCAGTCCGGACTCCATTCCTTCAAATACCGGATCACCTATTCCGGACGGAAATCCTTTGATAAAAGTACTTATGACTCCGCCGACAGAATCACCTTCAGCCGCTGCGTCAGCAATAACTTTGCGCATTTTCTCTCCGGAATCGCGATCCATGACCGGGAACTCTGAACCCATAAGTTCCATGATCAGCATATCGTCAGCATACTCCGCATCACCGATGTCAATCACTTTTCCTATTGATCTGATCTGCGAGTAAATGATCAATGGCAGGCTTGACTTGAGTATTTGTTCGCATACTGCTCCGGCAAAAACCATTCCCGCTGTTAGCCTTCCCGAGAAATGTCCGCCTCCACGAGGATCAGAATACCCTGAATACCTCAGATTCCCTGTGATATCTGCATGCCCCGGTCTTGGTATACGCAATGCATCGGAATAATCTGATGATCTTGTGTCGGTATTTCTGATCATTGCACAAAGAGGCGTTCCTGTAGTATACCCATTCCATATTCCTGACATTATCTCGGGGATATCCTCTTCCTTTCGTTTAGTAGCCCATACCCCTGACCCACCGGGTGCTCTTCGTTTCATGCTTTTAATGACCGGATCCATATCTATATGGTAACCGGAAGGAAGGCCGTCGATAACAACTCCTATCCCGACACCATGAGATTCACCATAAAGACTCAACTTTAATGATCTACCTGTTACTGAACCCATCGACTTTTCCTCCAAGCATCATCAGATCCTCATAAAATCCCGGGTAGGATTTGGCTACACAAGTATGATCAGTCAGCTTCACACCATTCGTACTGTATGTTCCTGCAACAGAAGCAGCCATTGCTATCCTGTGATCCGAAAATGTATCAACTATACCGCCTGCGAAAGGGGCATCTTTACCTCTAATTATTATACCGTCACCTGTTACTTCTGCTTCACCGCCGATAGCATTTATCATGGCAACAGACGATAACAGTCTGTCACTTTCCTTTAATCTCAGTCTTGACGCTTTACATATCCTTGTCACAGCATCAGTTGCTGCGGCTGCTATGCACAACGCCGGAACAAGATCAGGTATATCTGAAGCATCGATCTCCAGGACAGGCTGTTCGCAACGTAAGCCGCAGTTTCTTTTAGCCTTTCTCATATCGTTATAATTTGATATTATCTCGATTATTTTCCTGTCACCTTGAAGTGAATCACTTCTTAGACCTTCAAGAACTACATTTCCTCCAAGATAATTTGCTACGACCCAGAAAGCTGCCGCAGAATAATCACCCTCGACCTTAAAATCGACATCCGAATATTTGTCTCCGCCACTTACTCTGAACTCCTTAGCTGTGCGATACACTTCAACACCAAAATCACGCATTACAGAAATTGTCAGGTCAACATAACCGGATGATTCAAGTTTATTGGCAAGTGTTATTGTTGAATCACCTTTCATTAACGGTAAAGCCATTAAAAGACCTGAAATATACTGTGAACTGACATCTCCTGGTAATATAAAACCACCGGGCATAAGTCTTCCGGATATTTCCAGCGGTAAAAAGACATTCTCGCTGCATGGATATATCAGTTCAACACCTTTACCTATGAATGCTTCATAGTATTCTCTGAGCGGCCGGTAAGGTAATCTTCCTGTTCCTGTGAACACAACATTACATCCTAACGCTGCTGCAACCGGTATAAGAAACCTCAACGTAGACCCCGATTCCCCGCAGAAAATTTCCTTCTCACCGGAAAGAACAGACCTGATCGCTTCTCTTGTGATCCTTATATCATCAGGAAGACTAGTCTCATCTCCCATATCCAATCTGTCCTCAGTTCCTCGGGCAATAGCAGAACATATGACTGCCCTGTGAGCAACGCTCTTAGATATCGGCATACAAACAACACCTGAAAGCACTGAACGTGAAACAGTAAGATACTCCATCAAGAAAGCACCTCCGCCAATAACATCTCAAGTTCTTTAACAGAAACCGGATACAGAACTGCTTCACCGATTTCCTTAAGAAGAACAAAATATACGGTCTCAGACATAGTCTTCTTATCTGATCTGACGGCTCTTATCAAGTCACCCGCAGGCAACCCGGAAGAGATAGGAAGTTTGAAATTTCCAAGCAAAGAAGTCATTCTTTCAGAAGTCCCTGATTTCGTAACACCCAGCTTTTCACCAAGACCGGCAGCTGCTACCATCCCGGCAGAAACCGCCTGACCGTGAGTAAAACCAACATATCCCGAAACCTTTTCTATTGCATGGCCTACCGTATGGCCAAAATTCAGAAGCATCCGCACTCCGGTATCTTTCTCATCTTCTTCAACGACGGCAGATTTAATCCTTATACATCTTTCAATGATCCATTCAAGTCCGGCTTCTCCTGATTCGATTTTCTCGAAAAGCTCGAGATCTTTAATGCATCCGCTTTTAATAACTTCGGCCATTCCTGCCGAAAACTCATCTTCAGGCAGAGTTCTGATGACCTCCGGATCTGCTATAACAGCTGCAGGCTGATGGAAAGCACCCACCAGATTTTTCCCAAAAGACAGATTGATCGCAGTTTTTCCGCCAACTGATGAGTCAACTTGCGCAAGCAGAGATGTTGGTATCTGCAAGACAGCGATCCCACGTAAATAAGTAGCGGCGGCAAACCCTGCCAGATCACCTATCACTCCGCCGCCAAGTGCGACTATCAGGTCAGATCTGGTTATACCTGCTTCGTGAAACTTCCCATACACTTCGATAAGATTTTCATATGATTTAGAGGCCTCGCCGGGAGCGAGAATGCTATAGGCTGTTTTAAATCCGGCTCCTTCGAGAGATGCGACTACAGTACCCAAATAATAGCCGGCTACATTTCTGTCAGTGACGATATAAGCCCTTCTCCCCGCAACGATACCGGCCGCGATCGTTCCTGTCTGAAAAAGTGCTCCCTTTCTAATTGATATCTCATAGTTTCTGTTACCTGCAGAAGTAATTATCTCAGGCATTTTGCCCTCCACTATAACAATAAATATCAGATGCTTCGTCCCATCAACTCGGCAAGAGGCTTGAGCTTGTTCATCAGTCCACTGAATTCCTCAGGTGTCAGAGATTGCTGTCCGTCTGACAAGGCATTCTTAGGATCGTTATGTACCTCTATGATAAGCCCGTCAGCTCCCGCAGCTATCGCAGCCTTTGAAAGAGGTTCAACCAGCCATGCCATTCCCGCCGCATGGCTCGGGTCAACAAACACCGGTAAATGTGACATTCTTTTCAAAACAGGAACAGCACTTATATCGAGCGTATTTCTGGTTGCAGTCTCGTACGTTCTGATTCCACGTTCACATAGTATTACATTCTGATTTCCGCTGCTCATTATATACTCCGCAGACATGAGCAGTTCCTCGATAGTATTGGCAAATCCTCTTTTAAGAAGAATCGGTTTTCTGCTCTTACCAAGTTCTTTCAGCAATTCGAAATTCTGCATATTACGAGTACCGACTTGAATTATATCAACGTAGTCATTGAATAATTCGATCTGCGAAGGATTTGTTATCTCTGATACAACAGGCATATCATTTCTCTGACCCGCATTACGCATATACATCAATCCTTCAGCCTTAAGTCCCTGAAATGCATAGGGTGACGTCCTCGGCTTAAAAGCGCCGCCACGCACTATCTTTGCACCGGAATCTTTAACGGCTCCGGCAATAAGACCAACCTGTTCATCAGATTCAACTGAACAAGGTCCGGCTGCAATAATTATCTTACTGCCGCCGATCATTACTCCGTGTCCGGCATCTACGATAGTGTCATCCGGATGAAACTTTCTGTTCGCTCTCTTGAAAGGCTCCTGGACCTTCATAACCTTTTCTATACGTTCGTCATTGTCAAAAAGATGAACATCGATGGACGAAGTATCGCCTACAAGGCCAATAATGGTCGTTCCGCTGCCAAAAATCGGATTAGCGCTGACTCCGAATTTCGACATCCATAAACATATATTATCTGTATCTTCTTTAGATATGCCTTGCTTCAAAACAAGAATCATACTTTTCTCCTTTTTCCCCGGAAAATGATAAGTTATTATACAGCAAAGCGTTTAGGTATGCAAAGCATCTGATAATCCCAGCGCTGCTTTGATTCTGTTGACAGAATCTGTGACACTCCCTGAAGAATCGATAACGTGATCAGAGGCTCTGATGTAAGCAGGCAACCTTTGCGAATATAACTCTCTTATTTCTTCTGATGTACGATTTTTCAGAAGAGGTCTTAGTGTATCATTTTCCGTTCTTTTAATTGAAATTTCCGGTTCAGCATCCAGGAAGAAAATAAAACCCCGATTGGATCTGACTGTTTCAACATTCTGATCGCGCATAAGTGTACCGCCGCCGGTAGCTATAACGATACTGCCTTCTTTTCTCATGACTTCCTTCAGGTTCTCACTTTCAATATCTCTAAAAGTTTCTTCACCATTTTCAGCGAAAAAATCAGTTATCGTCATCCCGGTACGCTCAATGATAACTTCATCAAGGTCTGTAAAGGGTATTCTCAACACTGAAGCAAGTGCTTTTCCCGTAACTGTCTTGCCGCATCCCATAAATCCGGTAAGAACTATTTTAATCGGAAAAAGATTGAACATCATGTACTTTACACGCTGTTGTAATTTTAATGGTGAAAACAACGAAAGATCTGCTTTAGGATCCCATATCTTCTGCGAAACTACAGCCTGTCTAACAAGCATATCCAATCCTGATTCGGCTCTGATACCATAGGATCTCGCGCAAAGCACCAATCTTGTAGCAAGGGGATTATAGATCGTGTCATAAACATAGACCGAATTCAATATAAGTTCTCTGCTTACAGGCGGAATACCGCATTCAGGCCACATCCCTGCAGGGGTAGCATTGACTATCACATCATATAAAGCTTTGTCACAGCTATATAGATTAGTTGATCCAGTGTCGGTATTTATAGTATCTTCCTGAAATATGATAGCATTCGGATGTAATCTTCTGAACTCTTCTATCAGACCAGCTGACTGTTCTGTGCGTCTCGACCATACTCCTGCGCTTCTGCATCCGGAAAGCAGGGCAGCAGCAAGCACAGCTCTTGCGGCCCCTCCTGCACCAAGGATCAGGATATTGTTTCCTTTATACGGAATCTCACTTTGAAGTAATGCTTCGATATCCGAAGAGAACCCTTTAGCCTCTATTACTGTGTTAACTGTAGAGTATTTACCTGCATGGCCCTCAAGCTTATTAAGATAAGGTATTATCCTTTCTTTATACGGTATAGTTATATTATATCCGTCCAAACATTCCGTGACTTCAAGAACCTGATCATCAAACTCATCCGGTGGGATGTCAAGCAATTTATAGCTGCCCTTTATCCCGCATTTTCGCATTATATGATCATGTATATAAGGGGAAAGTGAGTGTTTCAGCGGATGACCTATAAGTCCATATTTTCTTCTATCGTTTGAATTCCCGGTCATCAGATATCCACTGACTTTCTTCTTACAGTTATACTGCAAAGAACCTGAGCTCCAAGGCCTCTGCCGAAATCGGTCAGCCCTTCACCTGAAGTTGCCGTAAAACCAATTGAACTTTCCCGTATCCCAAGCAATGATGCCACACTTGCCTTTATTTCAGCAATGTAAGGAGCCAATACGGGTTTTTTACATTCTACTGAGAATGAAACATGAACTATTCTGTCATCTCCCAGTCCGTCAAGCGCACACTTCAGATACTCCCTGCTGTCAGTTATAGATTGAGCAAGGCACATATCATCAGCGACTGCACCAAGTATATTTATCCCTGTAATACCTGAAACTGCATTTGTAAGAGCATGCAAAACAACATCTCCATCGCTGTTTGCTTCAAAGCCCTCAATATCAGGTATCTCTATTCCACCCATAACAAGTGGCTTAGAATACTCTTCTGAGCCCGATGCTTCCTCGAATCTGTGACTGTCCTGTCCGATAGCTGTTAAATACTCATACATGATCTTTCCTCCATTATCATTTCTATATCAGTGTCCGATACTTTTCCCGAAATCTCTGCCTGTCTCCACAACATAGCGTATGATCCGTCACATGCAAGCAGTTGTTCGTGAGTTCCTCGTTCTGTTATCCTTCCTCCGTCAAGATATAATATCTCATCAGCGTGCATGATAGTCGAAAGACGGTGCGCGATAACAACTGTACTTCGATCTTTAACTACTTCGTCGATCGCTTGTTGTATTAGTCTTTCAGTATACATATCGACCGCAGCGGTCGCTTCATCCAGTATTAAGATTGGAGTGTTTCTCAAAAGCGCTCTTGCTATAGATAATCTCTGCTTCTGCCCACCCGACAATTTAACTCCTCGCTCTCCTATGATCGTATTGAAGCCTTCCGGCATTTCATTTATAAAATCAGTAGCTCTTGCCATATCCGCAGCCCGTCTGACATCCTCCTCACTCGGCTCATCAACACCGTATGCGATATTTTCAGAAACTGTTCCATTGAAAAGAAATATGTCCTGCATAACTATACTGATGTTATCCCTTATACCTTGTAAAGAATATTCAGATATATCTCTTTCATCAAGAAGTATTCTGCCTTCATCGGGGTCATAGAAGCGCATCATAAGATTTGCAATAGTTGATTTACCTGCACCAGTCGGTCCGACGATGGCAATCATTTTGCCTGGTTCAAGCACAAAACTGACCTTATTCAGAACATCAGCATCCTCAACATAAGAAAAGTCGACTTTTTCAAATCTCACTTCACCTCTAAGCCTACCGGGTCTAAAAGCATCAGGTATCTCAGTTACCTTACTTCTGATCTCAAGTATCTCTTCGATTCTTTCAATACTTGCCATGGCGGTCTGAAAATCCTCATTAAGCCTGCCCAAAGTCGAGACAGGCCCTTGTAACAGTCCAAGATACAACATAAAAGCAACAAGATCCGCAACATCCACTCTGCCGTAAGCTGCAAGGACTCCACCCGCAGCAAGCACTGCTGCACTCGTCAGATTATTTAGAAAATCGATCTGAGGATGATATATTGCTCCTTTGGTCAGAGCAAACATTATCCTGTTAGCGTACCTGACAGAATGATCTGTTACCCTTTCAGATTCCTTGCCTTGCTTGTTGAATGCTTGAATTTCCCTTATACCGCTGATATCCTCAGCAACAACTGCGTTCAGTTCAGAAAGTGATTGCTGTGATTCTTTAAAAAGAGGCCTGACGATCTTCGAGTATCTGTATATACTGATAAAGATCAAAGGAAGAAATATCATAGATATACCGGCAAGTATTGGGTTAATAAAGAACAGAAGCACAAGTATCCCGACAAGGAGTACTATGTTAACGATTATATCCGGCACAACATGTGCTATCAGAACTTCAAGATTAGCCGGATCGTTCACGACCCGGGAAAGCAGCTGGCCTACCTGTCTGTTATGAAAAAATCCGAGTGAAAGATCCTGCATATGCTTATAAAGCCGGATCCTTACATCAGATACGAAGTCCCATGCTGCTCTGTGTGCGAAATAAGTTCTTGCACCCTGAAAAAGTGATTTACCAAGATATGCCAGCGCAAGCCATATCCCGATCATCAAAGCTTTTCGAACCAGTTCAAGATCGGCAGTTGTAACGAGCGCGACCATTTCACGCACCAGCATAGGTGCTACGAGTTGACTAAGGGATATCATGACAACAGAGATAACTGTCAGTAGCATGAACTTCCAGTATGGTCTTGCATAACTCAACATCTTAAACAGCAGAGCTGTCGTCTTCTTCTCTTTCAATCTACTCTCCCTTGCTCTCCGAGGAGGCACGCAGATCTTTTCGCATTATCTTTCCGCTTATTGTCTTTGGAAGAGATGGCACAAACTCTATGATCCTGGGATATTTATAAGGTGCAGTATGTGTTTTAACATATTCCTGCAACTCCTTACTGAGATCATCACTTTCCGTGTAGCCTCTTGCAAGCACAATAGTGGCTTTGATAACTGAGCCCCTGACCGGATCAGGTGCGCCTGTGACTGCACACTCAAGGACAGAAGGATGTTCCATCAGAACACTTTCAACTTCAAAAGGACCTATCCTGTAACCTGAACTTTTAATTATATCGTCCATTCTGCCGACATACCACAGATAACCGTCCTCATCCTGCCAGGCAGTATCACCAGTATGATATATTCCGCCATGCCACACAGAGTGCGTTAGTTCGGGATTATCAAGATAACCAAGGAACATACCCGTTACTTTATCATTATTGGTACGTATTGTTATTTCACCCACTGCTCCGGGTTCTGTAGGAGTTCCGTCCTCATCGAGCAACAAAACGTCATACGCAGCAGAGGCAGGTCCCATGGAACCGGGCTTGGTTTTCATCCAGTAAAAAGTAGCTGCCGACAGTGTAGTCTCTGTCTGACCGAATCCTTCTTTCAGTTCAAGTCCGGTAGCTTTAAGAAACTGATCATAAACCTCCGGATTCAATGCTTCACCGGCGATAGTACAATGTTGCAACGATGAAAGATCGTATTTCGAAAGATCTTCTTTTATCAGAAATCTGTATATAGTTGGCGGTGCACAGAACGTTGTTACACCATATTGTGAAATTCTCCTCAAAAGAGAATCCGGAACAAACCTGTCCATATCATAAACAAATATCCCTGCCTCCATTATCCACTGCCCGTAAAGCTTACCCCAAACTGATTTCGCCCAGCCGGTTTCAGAAACCGTAAGATGAAGTCCGTCAGGATCGACTTTATGCCAGTATCTGGCAGTGACCAGATGAGCTATTGGATATGAATGATCATGAACGACCATTTTAGGCATACCGGTCGTACCCGATGTAAAATAGAGCAACAGAATATCTGTAGTACTTGCATATCCCTCTCCAACCGGTTTATTAAACGCAGGGGCACCCTCAAGTCCACTGTCAAAATCTATCCATCCTGTCTGAGAGCCTCTGACTATAACCTTATTCTTAATGCCATCATATTCAAGGCATGCCTCATCAACATGACCGGCAATATCTCCAAGACCGGTGCATACTATCATTTTCACATCAGCCATCCGAAATCGATACACAAGATCCTTGACCTGCAGTTGATTGGTACCGGGAATAGCTATAGCACCTATCTTATGCAGACCAAGCATAGCGAACCAGAATTGGTAATGTCTTATGAGTATAAGCATTACACGATCACCTTTAACTATGCCGTTCTTCATGAAAAAAGCTGCTGCTTTATCAGATTCCCGTTTCATATCACCGAAAGTGAAGGTTCTTTCTTCGCCAAGATCATTGCACCATACCATCGCACGTCTGTCAGGTTCATCGCTTGCGATCCTGTCAACAACATCATAAGCAAAATTGAAGTTATCCGGCACCTTAAGTCTGAACGAACTAATACCGCCTTTCCCATCCTCTGTTTCATCAATAAAATTCTTATATAATCCTAACATCTCAACTCCTCCGGCCATTCATAACAACAGCTAAAAATATGCAGTCTCCTCCGACAGCTGTCATACCATGACGCAGTCCGGAATTATAATAAACACAATCCCCCTCATTCAAAACAGTCTCGTGGCCGTCAACAACAAATCTCATGGATCCTTTGATAACATGATCGAATTCCTGTCCCCGGTGAGTGCTCATCAGTATCTCACCTTCCGCAGCTGCCCCATCATACTTTGCTGTCACAAGAAAAGTTTCAGCAATACGGTCTTTAAAATTATACGATAAACTCTGATAAGTGAATCCTTTTCTTCTTTCGATAGGTAATCCCTCACCACTCCTGACAATAGTATATTCAGCCAGTTTAGGTGATCTGCCCGTAAGCAGGTCAGTCATGTCTATACCGAATCTGTTGGCGACTTTGTATAGAAATGTAAAAGTAAAATCCCTTTGAGCGTTCTCATAAGAAAGATACTCATCAACACTGATATCAAGAAGATCCGCCATCTCCTTTTCATGAATTTCAAGAACATCTCTCATCCCTTTGATCCTGTCAGCAATATCCTGGATCTTCTCGTTCATAACTGTAACCTCCCGAAAAATACTTATATAAAAAGATATCAATCATTTCCCGCTTTATCAATAGTTCGTCTTATCAGATCCATTAGCAGCTTTTCCGACGATGCATTATATCCCGGTACGATCCCTTTAGTAACGCCATTGTATACAACCGAAAAAAAAGGATAAACATTCACATCAAACATCTGTACCAGTTTGCTGACTTCTTCCGGATTATCAGAAATTTCAACATTTACCCGTACAACAAGAAGCTGGTCTTTGAAATCATCTGCAATTGTCTCAACAAAGGAAATCGCGTTTCCAGAGTATTGCGAATCATCGATATATGCTATAAGAAGCGGAATTGTAGAATCATCGAACATTCTTTCGGTGTCAACTATCTCCCTGTAAACTATTCCTGAATAATTCCCGCTGCTTGTCTGACCGGATTCATAAACAACGGCTGTTACAGGCGCATCTGATGAAATATTTCCGATAAAGGGTTTTCGTGAACAACCTGCGCATATGACCAGGACAATTAATACTACGGTCAAAACTTTGACCACTCTTCTCATCAGCTGTCTCCGTTCAAAACATATTCCATCTGTCTTTTCTGAGTATGCAAACCTAGTTTCTCATAAAACGAAACTGCACCGCCATTAAACTCCCACACATTAAGTTCAAGATTATAACAACCCTGTTCCAGTGCGAAACTCTTAAGATATTTAATCATTTCACCGCCTATTCCGCCCCCCCTTACTTCAGGAGAAACATATAGGTCATCCAGAAACAAAGTCTTTCTGCTAAATGCTACTGATCGTTCAGGTTGAATAATGATCCGGCAAAAAGCATGTGCGAGTATCTTGTTTCCGTCTAAGCTTTCTGCAACGAAAACCGGTTTGCTATCGTCTGATAATAATTCACAATACTCTTCATATGAGTATTTCTGTACATCCTCCTTAAAGATATCCGGTCTTCCCCTTCTGTGCTGTTCAGCTATTTCTTTTAGAAAAGTTGACACAATACCAAAATCATCTTCTCTGGCTCTTCTGATGATCATATAAAACCTCCGCTCGTTATGATATTATTCTAACATATCACTGTTTGTTTTTATGAAAAGAGGTAAATCAAATGTCCGAGAAATCACTATTCCCGGGAAATAAAAGATTTGCGGTCACGTTCAGTTACGATGATGGCACTGTTCATGATAAAAGACTTGTGGATATTTTGAACGAAAACGGGATGAAGGGTACTTTTCATATCAATTCAGGGCGTTTAGGTTCCGCAGGATTTCTGAAACCCGAAGAACTAAGAAGTTTATTCGCGGGACACGAGATCTCTTCTCATACCGTTGGACACTATGATCTTACCAAAGTAAGCGAAGACATAATTAGAGACGAAATCATAAAAGATAAAGCAAATCTTGAAAACATCTGCGGTTACCCGATAAGAAGCATGTCGTACCCATATGGCACATATAACGACCGGGTGATACGAACAGCACAAGAATGTGGAATTGAATATTCAAGATGCGTAAATTCCACAGGTTCTTTCGGCATACCTGATGATTTCATGGTCTGGAGGCCCTCCTGTCATCACAGAGATGCACTGGTCACGGTCAATAGTTTTCTCAGATTATTATCAGACCCCGGGGCAACAGGTCTCTTATATATCTGGGGGCACAGTTTCGAGTTCGAGAGAAACGAGAACTGGTCTCTGATCGAAGAGATATGCACTCTGCTCAGATGTCATGAAGATATCTGTTATGCTACGGGTATAGAACTATTCGACTTTCTTAAGTAAATCAGTTGTTATCGAACGTCTCATCGTCAACATCAAGATCATTGTCAATAAGTTCACCTGTCCTGAAACGAAGTCTTAGTCTTTCTTTCTCAACACGTTCATCAACAGCTTCTTTGAAATCCCTGCATCTTTTAATGTTCTTGATTTCCAGATTCGGATGGGTCTTATCAGTTGACATAACATTCAATGTTCCGATACCAACAATTTTCTGCATCAAGGATCTCTTGACAGATACATCAAGAACTCTGAAAAGCTGTATATCATCTTCAGTCGTTGTGAAAAATCCTTTGCGTAATGTCAAAGCCTTGCTACCGAGTCTGTAAGTTGTAAAAGTAAAAGGAAGCCCAAAGAAGAGCCATCTTTTCCTCTCCTTGATAGCTATCGTCTCGGAACCTGATTTATTTTCTGAACCATTATTGCCCATAGACCCACCTCCTATATCATTTTATCGTCTTCATTGACTTTTATTATATCGTTTTCCATACCCAATTCCATAATAACATTTTTAAAATCAACAGTTCTCGGAATGATCAATTTGTAGACACACCTATATACAGGTTGCCCGAAATGGAAGGTTTCCTCATGCTCTTCTGCAAAATCAATGCTGACTACCCTGATAAATTTTGACTGCAAATACTCAGAGATCATGCCCATAGTTTCTTTCTTCTTTACGAAAACCATCTCGATCTCTTTAACCCCTTTTCTTTTCTCAACTGCTGACTGAAACAATCGAAGAAGCGTAAGGATCGCAATGACCAGAACTGCTGCGGAAATACTAATGAAATAGTATCCCATCCCTATACCGAGACCAAGACAAGCCACTGCCCATAGTGTAGCGGCAGTTGTCAGACCTTTGACCGAGCCTTTGGTCCGCAGGATCGTACCTGCACCAAGAAAACCAATACCGCTTATGACCTGGGCTCCGAGTCTTCCGACATCAGCTTTGAGAACATCTTTCAGCAAGGGATCCTCACCTATCCTTCGGACCACATCCGAGACGATCTCGATTTGAATAAGCGAAACAACTGTAGCTCCAATACATACAAGCATGTGGGTCTTGATGCCCGCAGGTCTGTGACGGCTCTCTCTCTCAAGTCCGATCAGAAAACCTACCAATACAGCTAAAGCAAGACGTATGATAACTTCAGTATAAGCAAGTTCCATTACTCTGCAATTTCCTTTCATTCTAAAACAGTGCTATATTGTTAAGGACGATATATAAATATTCTTGATTATAACACATTGTTTGCTTGATGATGTTTTTGACGTATGCTATATTACTTTGCGAAACTATAACTGCCAAACGGAGGAACGCAGAATGAATGAGATAATTAAAGATAAAACATATGATTTGCTGGTACTTGGTGCAGGCCCTGCAGGTATGAATGCAGCTATGTATGCATCAAGGAAAGGTTTGGATGTACTTGTTCTGAGTCTGAATAGAGGTGGCCAACTCAATGATACCGCTATGATAGAAAACTATCTCGGTACCGAATCAATACTCGGGTACGAGCTTGCTGAAAAGTTTGCGGCCCATTTAGAGAAGTATAAAGTACCTGTTGCAGAAACAGCAAATGTGATCGAATACCGAAGAAAGGGTACTGATCATGAAGTCGTTCTTTCTGATGGTGATGTTTACAGAGGTAAAACGGTGGTAATTGCAACAGGATCTGTTTATCGTTCTCTCAATGTTCAGGGTGAGTGGGATTTTGTTGGCAAGGGGGTATCTTACTGCGCAATTTGTGACGCACCTCTGTTCAGAAATAAGAATGTATTAGTTGCCGGCGGAGGAAATTCGGCAGCTGAAGCAGCTCTCGATTTATCCAAATATGCTAAATCTGTGACTATATTACACAGAAGTCAGTTCAGAGCTGATAAGGTACTGCTGGACCAGGTTATGGCTGATCCTAAAATAACTTATCACCTCAGGACGAAGATAGTTGAAATTATCGGCGACAATTTGCTCAGAGGTGTAAAAACCTTAGACCTTGATAACGGTGAGGAAAAGATTTTCAATGGAGACGGATTGTTCATCGAGATCGGTCAGATACCCAACACACAGGTTTTTAAGGATATTCTCCATATGACTGAAAGCGGTGCGATAGTAACTGATGAAAGAATGCAGACTAATATTCCGGGAGTGTTCGCAGCAGGTAATGTCAGAGAATTCCCTTATAAGCAAATAATTATTGCTGCAAGCGAGGGCGCTATCGCAGCTCTCAGTGCAAGCGATTATCTAACACAGAAATACGGTAATTGATAATCCCCATTTGATTTGGCACACTAAAACAAGGCTGTTACCTTAGTAAATCAGGTAACAGCCTTATTTATACTATAACAACAAGCATGCAATTAGTTACTCGATCCATCCGCCGGCTTCTCAGTCTGATTATCAGTGGTGCGCTCGTTTTCTGTATTCTCATCTGATGACTGCTGTTCTTCAGGCACTATAACAGGAATGTATTCAACACCGTTATATACCGCCTCAAACTCAGGTGAATCTATTTTCTCTTTCTCAAGAAGAGTATTTGCAAGCCTCTCCAGCACATCTCTTTTATCCTGAAGAAGAGTAAGCGTATCATTATAGGCAGTGTTTATTATACTCTTGATCTCATCATCGATTATTGAAGCAAGATTATCGCTGTAATTTCTCACGTGACCATAATCTCTGCCAAGGAAAACCTCACCTTCTGATGCGAAAACCATATTAGGTATTTTCTCGCTCATCCCATATTTAGTGACCATGTCCCTGGCAATAGCGTTACAGTTCTGAAGATCAGATGATGCTCCTGTACTTATTTCATTAAACACAAGTTGTTCGGCAGCTCTGCCTCCCAATGATACCATTATTTCTATAATAAGATTATTGCGTGTCGTATAATATGAATCCTCATGTGGTTTATGAGCTGTATATCCGCCTGCTGCACCTGAAGGAATAATCGATACTCTCTCAACTTTGTCAGTTTCAGATTTTGTTCTGAGCACGATAGCATGTCCGGCTTCATGATATGCTGTCAGTTTCCGCTCTTTCTCACTTATTATCCTGCTTTTCTTTTCAGGTCCTACCATGATCTTGAAAACAGCTTCAGAAATATCGGAATACGTTATTTTCTTCGCTGATCTTCGTGCAGTAAGCAATGCTGCCTCGTTAAGAAGATTAGCAAGATCCGCACCTGTAAATCCCGGTGTTATCTTAGCTATCTCTTTCAAATCTACATCACTTCCTATAGGTTTATTTCTTGCATGTACCTTCAGTATTTCTTCTCTGCCTCTAATATCAGGCCTTGTAACAGTTATCCTTCTGTCAAATCTTCCGGGTCTGAGAAGTGCCGGATCCAATATATCAGGCCTGTTGGTAGCGGCCATAACTATTACACCTTCATTAGGTCCGAATCCGTCCATTTCAACAAGCAGTTGGTTAAGAGTCTGTTCCCTCTCATCATGTCCGCCGCCCATACCGGCTCCTCTGTGACGTCCGACAGCATCGATCTCATCGATGAACACTATACAAGGAGACTTTTTCTTAGCTGTGTCAAACATATCTCTGACTCTTGATGCCCCTACTCCAACAAACATCTCCACAAAATCAGATCCGGATATAGAATAAAACGGCACCTTAGCTTCTCCTGCAACAGCTTTAGCAAGAAGAGTCTTACCTGTTCCCGGAGAACCCACTAACAGTATGCCTTTGGGTATTTTGGCTCCAAGTTCAATGTATTTTGCCGGATTCTTCAGAAAATCAACGACTTCAGTAAGTTCTTCTTTCTCCTCATCGGCTCCTGCAACATCGTCAAAGGTAACCGGATTCTTGGTTGGATCACTTAGTCTTGCTTTGCTCCGGCCGAAACTCATAGCTGACTTACCGTCTGCACTCTGACGATTATATGTGATCCAGAAGAAAAGGGCTATTCCTCCTACCATTAGCACAAGAAATATCAAATTTATCCAGGTGGAAAAATCAACAGGTTCTTTATAGTCGAAAATGAATGCCGGATCAGCAGACTTAGCAGCTTTCAGAGCATCATATACCTGTTCCATCCAGAAAGCAGATATTTTGACCGTGATTTCCTTCGGTTCACCCTCAGCAGGATTCTTAGGGATGGCTATAAGAGAATAACCGTATACAGTTACTTCAGATATACTTCCCGCTTCGATCTGAGAAATAACATCGGAAACCTTTACTTGGTCACGACCTGTGTTACGCGATACGAAAAAAGACAACGCTATAATTACCACAAGCATTATAGCGTAGAAAGACATACCTTTTAGCGGTGCCGGTTTCTTCATTCTTTATCCCCTCCATCATCTGACAAAATACATACATCCGGAAGATGCCTGTAGTCTCCTGCAAAGTCCAACCCATACCCGACAACGAACTCGTCAGGAATGATCATTCCTCTGTAATCGACTTTGACTTCCGCTTTACGTCTGTCAGGTTTATCGAAAGCTGTACATATAGATATGCTCGCGGGATTTCTTGTAGAAAGAAGCTCCTTAAGATGTCTTAGTGTCAGCCCTGAATCAATTATATCTTCAACGATTATAACATGTTTACCTGTAATATCGGTATCAAGGTCGCGGAGTATCCTTACGACTCCGCTTGTGTCTGTATTATTCCCATAACTTGATACTGACATAAAGTCAACTTCAAGAGGAAGATCTATGTGTCTGACAAGATCAGCAAGAAATATAAAAGCGCCCTTTAAAACGCAGACAAGTAAAACTTTTCTGCCTTTATTATCATTAGTTATTTCCGCTCCTAATCTCGTCACCATATCTTCTATCTCCTGACGAGTTATCAGTACCTTATCTATATTTACTCCCATAAATCCTCCATGTCAAAAATATATCATACCGGAATAAGAATAAATAGTTAAATTATGTCATTACAGTTAACAAATTAACAAAAACAAAAGCATTTCCAATCATGACCGGCTTTCTCCTTTACGTGTTATACTGAAACGCCCTTTGAACAATACGGCAGTTAATCCGCCCGGGAGATCGAGAGTACCCCTTCCGGCTGAACTTTCCAGGTATCTGATTATTATCTGAACATGTTTAAATGAAAGATCCTTCAGATCACCCCTTGCCCTCTCATATTCGATCCGTATAAGTCTCGATGATATAGCCGGATGTGCATCAGTTACCGATTCGCGTGGTATTCCATTCTGATCTCTCAATTCATTATATAACTTAAATGCAAGGCTGCTAATATAGTCATCATCCTGTCTGCACAATTGCGATGTTCTTATCGTACTTTCAATTACATTTCTGCCAAAATTTTCCCTGAATACCGGCAAAATATTCAGCCTGATCTTATTTCTGTCACACAGAGCTTTCAGATTAGTGCTGTCAGTTCTGTAGTCAAGCCCTGAATTTTCAGCATATTTTTCGATATCTTCTCTTGAACAATCAAGTAACGGTCTGATGATCTTACCCGATACATACTTCATTCCCGCCATTCCCGCAGTTCCTGAACCTCTTAAAAGATTAAACAAAACAGTTTCAAACTGATCTGTCATATGATGCGCGACTGCTATCCTGGAGTCAGCAGCATCAGCAACTCTATTCAGAAAAGCATACCTCATGATCCTCGCCGATTCTTCCACACCTCGCCCGTTGGTTTCCGAAAACTCAGACACATTTCCTTTATCATTAATGAATTCCAATCCGTTTTCCCGGCAGAAATCCTCCACGAATATTTCATCATCGTCCGATTCCTTGTCCCTGAGCAAATGATTGAAGTGACACACTTTCAAGGAAAATCCGAGTTCGGCGGACAGTGCCATAAGAACAGAAAGCATGCACATAGAATCCATTCCACCGGAAACACCTGCATACACGCAAGAGCCATTTGGCAGCATTCGGTGTTTCATTATCGTATCTTTCGCTTTAAGTATTATCCTTGAAACAGGATCTTTTCCCAAATCATCCATATTATGTTAACCTGCAGGATCCTGCGGAGCACTGCTGTCTTCAGGTTCGAAAAACATAACATGCTTCGGCCACCAATTCATCTTAACAGTCCCGGTCTGACCTGCGCGGTTCTTCGCTACAATTAATTCAGCTTCTTCGATATCAAGCTGCATCTGTTCGTGTTCATAATAATGATCCCTGTACAGAAACATAACTATATCCGCATCCTGCTCAATAGCACCGGAGTCCCTGAGGTCAGCAAGCATAGGTCTTTTATCCTGTCTTGCTTCACATGCCCTGCTAAGCTGAGAAAGAGCTATCACCGGTACCTGAAGTTCTTTCGCCATGATCTTAAGTGATCTTGATATCTCGGAAATCTCCTGTTGTCTTCCATCGTTCCTTGAAGACCCCGAACTCATTAGCTGAAGATAATCGATTATAACCATACCCAGCTTGTTCTCAAGCTTTAACTGACGGCACTTTGATAACATTTCAACAACACTTGTACCTGAACGGTCATCAACATAAACCTGTGTTTTATACAGCACAGGAAGGGCTTTAGCGATCTTATCCCAATCCTCCTGCCTAATGTCACCGTTCCTGAGTATCCTTGAGTTGATAAGAGCCTGAGCGCTAAGCATTCTGTTGCCGACTTCTTCTTTCGACATCTCAAGACTGAAGATCGCTACCGGAACATTATAAAGCATTGCTGCCTTCTGTGCGATATTCAATGCAAATGCAGTTTTACCCATTGCAGGCCTTGCTGCAAGAATTACCAAAGCTCCCTTTGCTATTCCTCCGAGAGCCCTGTCGAGTTTCAGAAAACCTGTCCGTATGAGTCTGTCGCTGGTCTTCGTAAGTTTCATGTTGTTGATTTCTTCTATAGTACGCGAAACTATTTCTTTAAGACTCTCAAACCCTGATGCATCACGGTTTTCACGGATATCATATATCCTTTTAGCAGCCACACTGAGTAAATCACCTGCATTTCGCCCATCTTCAAAACAAAGTGCATTTATCTCATCAAGTGAATTGATCAGTTTACGCAAAATAGCTTTCTGTCTTACTGTATCGGCATATTGTGACGCATTGCTCAGAAAAGGGACAAGATCCGGTAATCTGCTGATATAAGCCAGCCCCCCGGCCTTGATCAACATCGACTTACTTTCTAAAGCATCAGACACTGTAAGTATATCTACCGGCTTACTTGCTAAATATAATTCAGTTATCGCATCGTATATCAGTCTGTGGTCGGGTCTGTAAAAATCCTCTGATCTTAGTATCGAGACTATCTCAGATAGAGCTTTCTCTGATGACATAGCAGCACCAAGTACAGACTGCTCAGCCTGAAGATTGTTCGGAGGGACCTTTCCCTGATGATCAATACTGTCTGAATATTGTTTACCCGATGACATACATTCTCCTGTAAACGATATAAAACATTCTTAGGCAGCTATTTCTTACCTGCGTCAACAATGTTTAATTTAATATTTACACTCACCTTATTATGAAGCTTTATTTCAGCATCATAAAGCCCCAGAGTCTTTATATGCGAATTTATCGTTATATTTCTTTTATCTACTCTGAACCCTGCAGCCTCAGCTGCACGAGCTACATCCATACCTGTCACGGCACCATATAATCTGCTGCCTTCACCACATTTCATAGGAAGTTCAAATACTTTTCCACTCATCACCTCAGCGGATCTCAAAGCCTCCTCGTACTCCAGACGGGCCTTTTCCTCTGCTGTTTTCTTTCTCATTTTAACAGAGTTCAAGTTTTCAGGTGTTGCTTCAAGTGCCAGTTTCTTCTTTATAAGGAAATTATTACCATACCCCGGATTCACTTCGACGATGTCATCAGCTTTACCCAGAGATTTAACATCTTCTAACAAAATAACTTTCATATCAGGTCACCTCCGGAAATCATCATAACATAAATAGAGACGGGGGTAAATTGCCCCCGTCCACGATTCTTCTAATCAGTTTCTACTAATTATTCAGCAGTATTAAGAGCCTTTGCAAGTCTGGACTTCTTACGAGCTGCAGTATTCTTGTGCATATATCCTTTGGAAGCAGCCTTGTCTATCCTGACCATAGCCTTATCTACAGTTTCCTTAGCGTCGGGTGCTCCGTTCGCAACAGCAGTTCTTGCTTTCTTTATATCTGTACGCACAGCGCTTTTCTGCTGCTTGTTTACTTCAGTCTTCTTCGCAGTAACACTGACACGCTTTATAGCTGATTTGATATTCGGCATTGTTCTCACCTCCTGTCGCTAAAGTACTGTGGTATTCTATCACATCCTCTAAGTGCAATGCAAGCATAAATTATACACAAACACCCGATGATATGCTATTATTAATCAGTATCAATATAATTAAGGTGAAAAATGAAACAAAACATGATAAGTTCAGATAAATTCAACAGTAAGAAGAAGAAGACCATGGTTCCGACGAACAAGCCCAATACTCCTAAAATCAAACCTCTTAAAGTTATTCCGTTAGGGGGGATGCGTGAGATCGGCAAGAACATGTTCGTTTATGAGTACGGCAACGATATCATCATCGTAGATTGCGGAATCGGATTTCCGGAAGATGATATGCCGGGAATCGACATAGTTATTCCTGACATGACTTATGTTTTCAAGAACAGATCCCGGGTACGCGGTGTCTTTTTCACACATGGTCATGAAGATCACATTGGTGCCGTAGCTTGGCTTACTAAAGAAGTCAAAGCACCACTTTACGGATCAAAGCTTGCAATAGCATTGATAAGATCCAAGATGGAAGACCGCGGCGGATCCCTGAAGAACCTTGACCTTCATTCTGTGGAAGATGGAGATGTGATCAAAGCCGGTCTGTTTTCTGTAGAATTCATACATTCAAATCACAGCATAGCCGATGCCAATATTCTGGCAATACGTACTACGGCGGGAACTGTGATCCATACAGGTGATTTCAAGATCGATTTTACTCCTATCAACGGTGATCCCATCTCTCTGCACCGACTGGCTGAAGTCGGCAGAGAAAAGCCTCTTCTTCTGATGTGCGAAAGCACTAATGTCGAGAAACCGGGATTTTCAATGTCCGAAAGTAAGGTAGGCGACTCCTTTTCCGGCATTTTCGAGAAAGCTCCCGGAAGGATAATTGTCGCTACGTTTTCATCCAACATATACAGAATGCAACAAATTTTCACCGCTGCTGAACGATTTGACCGAAAAGTTTGTCTTATCGGACGAAGTGTTGTCAATGTTTTTACCGCGGCTAACTCTTTAGGTTATATGACAGTAAAACCTGATACTCTTATTGATGTTAACAGGATAAAGGATCTTGACCCGGCTAAGGTTGTTATAATCTCAACCGGAAGTCAGGGTGAACCGCTTGCCGCACTTACTAAAATGGCATTCAGCGAACACCAGAAGATCGAAATCAGCTCTAAAGATACTGTTATACTCTCGTCGTCACCGATACCGGGTAACGAGAAATCGATTTACAAAGTCATAAATGAACTTTATCTTCGAGGTGCAAATGTCATCTATGCTTCTCTTGCTGAAGTACATGCTTCAGGACATGCTTACCAGGAAGAGTTAAAGCTCATGCACCAGTTGGTTCAGAGTAAATATTTTGTACCTATGCATGGTGAATACCGCATGCTTTTCCAGCACTCTCAGCTCGCACAGCGGATGGGTAAATCTTTGGATGATATTTTCCTGCTGAATAACGGAGACATTCTGGAAATAACGAAGGAAAAGGCACAGATCAAAGGTTCGGTTCCTGCAGAAGGGATCATGGTCGACGGAACAGGTTATGCCGAAGCCGGAAACTCAGTTTTAAAGGAGCGCATCACTTTATCGGACGAGGGCATTGTCAGTATAGCCATAGCTGTCGATCTTGACAACGATGTGATGCTTGGCGATCCTGTCGTTCATACCAAAGGATTTCTGTATGAGTCTGAAGCCGAAGAAATAGTCAGTGAATGTTTATCCAAGGTATATTCATACGTTCATAAAACCGAAAACTCAGACAGAAGCCTGAAAGACGCGCTTAAGACTAATAAACTCCGCGATCAGATACGTGATTATTTATATAATAAAACCAAGAGACGCCCAATAATTTTGCTTTCGATAATTGATGTGTAGGATCAAGAATTAGAATTTTCTATATCTTGCGTATCTTCTGCTGACGATATCATTCGCATCCAATTCAGAGCTCCCGGTCAGGAATCCCGCGATTTCATTTTTCAGAACAGTGAAATCAAGAGGTATTATCTTATCTATGATCCCAAATCCTATGAGGTCATGAGCAGTTAGCCCAAGGCTTTCCGCTGCCAGTTCGACTTTCAAAGGATCTTTCCATAAAATACTAGCGCAGCCTTCAGGTGAAATTACTGAATAAACCGAGTTTTCAATCATCCATACTTCATCAGCTATAGCAAGAGCCAAAGCACCTCCGCTGCCTCCCTCTCCGATGAGTATTGAAAGCACCGGTGTTTTAAGAGTCATCATTTCCATCAGATTTTCTGCGATCGCCTGTCCTTGGCCTCGTTCCTCAGCAGCAATGCCGCAGAAAGCTCCGGCTGTATCAACAAAGCATATGACCGGTCTTCTGAATTTCTCTGCCTGTTTCATGAGTCTTAGTGATTTTCTGTACCCTTCCGGATGTGCTGATCCGAAATTTCTGGATATCCTGTCTGAAGTATCATTACCTTTTTCAAGTCCGATAACAGTACACGGTATGTTATCGAAAAATGCTATGCCTCCTTCGATTGCCTTATCTTCACCATATTTTCTGTCCCCCGCCAAAGGAATAAATTCATCGAACAGCTCATTGATGTATTGAAGCGAAGTAGGCCGCTCATTTGATCTGGCTATCTTAACTTGTTCATATGCAGATATTTTCATTATTATGCTCCTTTAATCATGAATGAGCTTTTAACATTGAAGTTATGAAAGTCTTCAGCCTTTTTCTCTGCACTACAGCATCAAGAAAACCCTTACTCAAAACAAATTCAGCAGATTGAAATCCTTCCGGTAATTTCTGTCTGATCGTCTGCTCAATAACTCTCGGACCTGCAAACCCTATCAGCGCACCCGGTTCAGCGATTATAACATCACCTTCCATTGCGAAACTGGCTGTAACACCTCCGGTTGTCGGGTTTGTTATTACCGAAAGATAGAATAACCCTGCCAGACTGTGAAACTTAACCGCACCGCTGGTCTTAGCCATCTGCATAAGCGAAAACATTCCTTCCTGCATACGCGCACCGCCCGACGCACAGAAAACAACAACAGGCAGTTCAGACGAAACTGCCATTTCGAAAGCCATTGTGATACGTTCTCCGGTAACTCGTCCCATGCTTCCCATCATAAACGCAGGCTCCATAACACAAAGAACAGTTTCATATCCTCCAATAGTACATTTTCCACAGATCACTGATTCTTCTTCTCCGCTTGCCGCCTTAGCCGACTCCAGTTTATCTTTATATCCCGGAAATTTGAGAACATCTCTTTCACCTACCACAGTAAACAATTCAATAAATGACCCTTCATCAGCAGTTATATCTATCCTCTTTCTTGCGCTCAAATTGAAGTGATGGCCGCATTGCGGACACACCTCCAATAAATCTGTTACCGCATCAGCTAATGAAGGTTTTCTGCAAGCCGGACAGGAACGCCACAATTCCTCAGGAATGCTTGGCAAGGTTTCCGGACGTTCTCCTACAAGCTTATTCTTGTTGTGCTTTTCAAGCCAGAGCTCAGGGTTTTTGAATGAATCCTTATTTAACATCCGTTCTTACCTCCGGTTTTAAAATCATAGAACTGATCAGTCCTGTATCATATTTTCCCGAAATGAAACGTTTGTCTTTTAGTATCCGTCTTTGTAAGTCTGCATTATGCGCAATACCACCGATCACGAGTTCACATAGTGCGGCATGCATTTTTCTCAGAGCCTCACTTCTGCTACCTGAGTGAACGATAAGTTTTCCGATCATAGAATCATAATACGGAGGGATCGCATAACCTCTGTAAACCGCTGAGTCAAATCTTACTCCCGGTCCTCCGGGTATATGCAGAGTTTCGATCGTGCCGCATTGCGGTCTGAAATCATGTTCAGGGTCTTCAGCATTTATCCTGCACTCGATAGCATGGCCTTTCAGCTCTATATCTTGCTGTGTGAAAGGAATAACCAGTCCGTATGCTATTCGTATCTGCCATTGTACAAGATCGATCCCCGTCACCATTTCTGTAACAGGATGTTCAACCTGAAGCCTTGTGTTCATTTCCATAAAATAGAAACCATCTTTCCCGTCATAAAGGTATTCGATCGTTCCGGCGTTGTGATATCCAATAGACTTTACGGCAGCTGTTGTTATGCCTACAAGTTCTGCTCTTGCAGCGTCATCTATAGCTACAGAAGGGCTTTCTTCCATCAGTTTCTGATTTCTTCGCTGTGCAGAACAATCTCTTTCACCAAGGCAAATAACATTGCCCGATTTATCTGCAAGGATCTGCATCTCTATGTGCTTCACACCCGTAAGATATTTTTCAAGGTATAGCCCGGGATCGCCGAAAGCCTTTTCAGCTTCAGCAGCCGCAGCCTGAAAATTTCTTCGCAGCTCATCTTTTGCTTTAACAAGACGTATACCTCTTCCTCCGCCACCGCTTCTGGCTTTTATCAGGATAGGATATCCGATATCACAAGCTCTTCTCTCCGCTTCATCAGGATCAGCGAGTATTTCCGTTCCCGGTATAACAGGAACATTCGCTTTGATCATGGCCAGCCTTGCTTCGTTCTTATCTCCCATCATAGCAATAGATTCCGCAGACGGACCGATAAATACGATATTGCATTGATCGCATAGTGCTGCGAAAACAGAATTTTCGGACAAAAGACCATATCCGGGATGAATAGCTTCTGATCCGGTAACAACAGCAGCAGTTATAACCGCACCCATATTAAGATAACTTTCCGTAACCGAAGGTCCTCCGATGCAATAGCTCTCATCAGCCAGACTCACGTGCAAAGCATCCCGGTCTGCAGTGGAAAATACAGCAACTGTCAGTATACCCATTTCTTTGCAGGCCCTGATGATCCTTACGGCTATCTCTCCCCTGTTAGCGACAAGGATCTTTCTGAACATTAAGAGCCCTCCTCTCTTACGATGGCAAAAGAAAACTCCGCGCTTGCAACAAGGTTGCCGCAGACATTTGCTTTGGCTTTAGCAAAATAGAATGAGGCCTTACTTCCAGTAACATCACAACTGATCTCAAGCTTGTCCCCCGGCAAGACCTTCCTTCTGAATTTAACTTTATTAAGACCGGTAAAGTACGGAGTTGCCCCTTTAACTTCATCAGCGAGTATCACCGCACAAGTCTGAGCCATGATTTCACATAGAATAACTCCGGGCACAACAGGGTTCCCGGGGAAATGACCGTCCAGAAACCATTCATCTCCTCTTACTGTATACTTCCCGGAAGCACTGTGTTCACCTGTCTTAAAGGCCTCATCCACAAGAAGCATCGATGCTCTGTGAGGCAATATTTCCATTATATCTGTTCTGTTCATACATCCTCCGCACACATCACTTCTATCAGGCTATACGGAAGATCGTTTGTCCAAACTCAACGACCTGCCCGTTTAAAGCACATATCTCAACGATCTCCCCATCCTTGTCAGCGGTGATCTCATTCATCAATTTCATAGCCTCAATGATACATAACACATCACCTTTACTGATTTTGTCTCCCGTCTTAACGAAAGGCTTCGCGTCAGGAGATGCTGCAGTGTAGAAAACTCCGATCATAGGTGCAGGAATCGCATCACCTTCAGGAAGTGAATCATTTAGTGCGACTTTTGGTTCCGTTTCGCTCTTCGCCGGTACAAATTGCTTGATCTCCTGTACCCTTGTCTTATCTTTACTTTTACCTACACGGATCCTGCAGCCGCCCTCTTCAATTTCCAGTTCAGATATAGAAGATCGTTCTACTATATCTATGATTTCTTTAATAAGCTTTGTATCCATTTATTTTTCACCTCTGATGTTCTCTGCACGTGTAAAGGCGATGCATGCATTATGACCTCCGAATCCAAGCGATATCGAAAGTGCAAGATCAGCCTGCATTTTCCTGGATTTATTCGGAGTATAATCAAGATCACAGTCCGGATCAGGGTCTTCGTAACCGATCGTAGGGGGAATTACCCCGTCCCGCAGAGCGAGAAGCGAAACAACTGCTTCAGCAGCACCGGCAGCACCCAGCATATGTCCTGTCATTGACTTAGTTGAACTGACAGCAGCTTTATATGCCATTTCTTCACCAAGCCCTTTTTTGATCGCAAGAGTTTCAGACCTGTCATTCAGAGGAGTACTTGTACCATGTGCATTTATATAAATCTTTGGATCTTCATTTAGTTTGATCTCAAGATACTTGTTATTATCACATGCGTCCTTTACGGCAATTCTGATAGCACAGGCAGCTCCTTCAGCTTCAGGATGCGGAGCAGTTATATGATATGCGTCACAAGTATTGCCGTAACCGGATAACATACCGTATATTTTCGCTCCCCGGTCGATCGCGTGATCTAAATCTTCAAGAACAAGTATTCCGGCACCTTCTGCAATAACAAATCCGTCTCTTCTTCTGTCAAAAGGAATCGAAGCGCTTTCAGGGTCGCTGCGCTTACTTAAGGCCATACAGTTTGTAAAGCCGGCGATCGCTAAAGGGTTGATCGCTGCCTCACAACCTCCTGCAATGATGACATCAGCCCTGCCTTGAGTTATCGCGTAATATGCTTCACCGATAGAGTGACTACCTGTCGCACAGGCAGTTACGACCGGAAGATTTACTCCCTGTGCACCATATTGTATAGCTATAGTGCCTGCAGCAATGTTCCCTATCATCATAGGCACAAAGAACGGTGAAACCATATTAGGTCCACTGTCATTAAGTTTATTGACCTCTCTGATAAAAGTATTCATACCGCCTATCCCGGAACCGACATACACACCCAAACGCCCGGGTTCTACACCACTAACGACCATCTCACCTTTGTAACCGTCTGAAAAATCTGCCAATCCACTGTCCTTCATAGCCATTGCGGCAGCTGCGACTGCATATTGCACGAAAAGATCTGTTTTTCTTATCTGACTTTTCTCCATGAACATAAGAGGATCAAAATCTCTTACTTCAGCCGCGATCTGAACCTTGAAACCTGACGGATCGAACTTTGTTATCCTTTCTATCCCACACTTTCCAGTGGTGATATTCTTCCAAAACGTCTCAATATCACAACCAAGCGGGGAAACTACTCCCATTCCTGTTACTGCAACCTTTCTGTCTGAATAACTCGCACTTCTCACATTGAAAGTCCTCCATCAACTTTAATAACTTCACCTGTTATGTAATCTGCCATATTGCTCGCAAGAAACAAAACCGCATCAGCCACTTCACTGCCATTTCCCGCACGTCTCATAGGTATCGCAGAAATATAACCTGCCTTTACACCTTCGCTCAATGAAGCCGTCATATCCGTCTCAATATATCCGGGAGCGACGGCATTACATGTGATCCCTCTCCCCGCAAGCTCTTTAGCTGTTGATTTTGTCAGACCGATCAGCCCCGCTTTCGAAGCAGCATAATTACTCTGTCCGGCATTTCCCGACAAGCCTACAACAGAAGAAATGTTGATGATCCTGCCTGTTCTTCTCTTCATCATGTGTCTGTACACATGCTTTATCATATTAAATGAACCCTTCAGATTCACAGCTATAACATCGTCAAAATCCTCTTCTTGCATCGACAAAACAAATCCGTCACGCACTATACCGGCGTTATTCACAAGAATGTCGATTTCTCCGAAATCAGTTATGATCCGCTCCACAGTATTGCGGGATGAGTTGAAATCAGAGACATCGCATTTATATGCAACACATTTATTACCCAATCGAGATATAGCAGAAACTACCTTTGATGCAGCTTCATCATTACCGGCGTATAACAAAGCGATATCTGCTCCGTTCTGCGCTAGTTTATTTGCAATTTCAGCTCCTATTCCTCTGGAGCCTCCTGTGACGACTGCTGTTTTTCCTTTAAGCATACGGTTTCTCCTTAGCTCCGATAGTCTCAATAAACCTTTCCAATCCGGCTGTATCAGAAATACTGCAAGTTACAGTATCCGGAAACATGCGTCTGATAAGGCCTGACAACACTTCTCCCGGCCCGATCTCAACAAATGTCCTGATTCCATCCCTGTACATTGCTCTGACAGTTTTCTCCCAAAACACAGGTGAACAAATCTGTTCAGTAATGATCCCGGGCAAATCTTCTTTATTTATCCGCTCCCCGTTAGTGTTAGAGTATATAGGAGTCACAGGTTCATTAAGTTCTATGTATTTCAAATATCCGCTTGCTTTATCGGCAGCATTTTTCATCAAAGGACTGTGGAAAGCTCCGCTTACGCTAAGTTCTATTGCCCTGCCGCCACACGCTTTTATCCTGCTGACCACACGGTCAACACTTTCAGGTCTTCCGGAGATAACAGTTTGTCCGGGACAATTGAAATTGACTGCCCATACATCACCAATACTTTCACAGAAATCACCGATCGTATCAGCATCTGTCTTGAGTACCGCCGCCATTTTGCCTTTTACATCACAGGCTGTCTCATCCATAGCTGCGGCACGTACGATGGTATAATCAAAAGCCTGTTCGATATCCATAACTCCGCAATAACACAAAGCTGCCGTCTCTCCGGCTGAGAATCCGGCTGCGGAATCAGCTTTGATGCCATTCTCATCAAGAACAGCAGCAACAGCTACTTCAACAAGAAAAAGGCAAGGTTGTGTATTAACAGTTCTGTTCAGCATCTCACT
>JAQVYV010000200.1 GCA_028708525.1 Eubacteriales bacterium | reverse complement strand
TCATACCTTGCAAATTCGATAGTGTACCAGCCTCTTCCCTGTGTCATTGATCTAAGGTCAGTAGCGTATGAAGCCATTTCCGAAGTCGGAACTTCTGCAGAAACTATCTGTTGATCGCCGTCCGGAGTTATCCCCATGATCCTTCCGCGTCTCTTGTTCATATCACCCATGATATCTCCAAGGTAGCTGTCCGGAATAGAAACATTCACAGAGCTTATCGGTTCAAGAAGAATAGGATCCGCCTTGGGAAGACCTGCCTTATACGCCAGTCTGGCTGCCATTCTGAATGAAAGCTCATTCGAATCAACATCATGATAGGAGCCGTCAACAAGAGTAGCCTTTAGATTCACAACAGGATATCCCGCAAGAACACCTTTAACTATAGCATCCTGAAGTCCTTTCTCGACGGCAGGATGATAAGATTTCGGTACGGAGCCTCCGAATATCTTCTCTTCAAAAGTAAGCTCCGTTGTCTCGCCCGGTTCGAACTCGATCCAGACATCTCCGTACTGACCGTGTCCTCCTGACTGTTTCTTATGCTTGCCCTGTACTTTGACCTTCTTGCGTATTGTCTCACGGTAAGCGACCTTAGGTGCTTCAAGTGTCGATTCAACATTAAATTTAGCCTTAAGTTTAGAACGAAGAACATCTATATGCTGCTCACCCATACCGGAAACAGTCATCTGATGTGTTTCGGCATTGTTGTTGAAACTGAAAGTCGGATCCTCTTCAGCAAGCTTAGACAAACCGGCTGCGATCTTATCCTCCTCGCCCTTAGCTTTGGGGATTATTGCCATTGTAAGACATGGGATAGGGAACACTATTTTCTTTAATATGACAGGTCTTGCTTTATCACAGAGAGTATCATTTGTATTAGTTAAACTAAGCTTTGTGACTGCTCCGATATCTCCGGCAGTTATAAGATCCGCAGCAACCTGCTTCTTGCCGCACATAGTAAAGATCCCTGCGACTCTTTCATCCTTCTCTTTGTCTGAATTGTATACCGTGGAGTTTGAATGCATAACACCCGAGCATACCTTGAAAATAGATATTTTACCTACGAACGGGTCAACGATCGTCTTGAAAACTATTGCTGAAAGGGTCTCTGACTCTGACGCCTTAAGTGTGATCTCATTCCCGTCGCCATCTTTGGCCGCAAACTCAGCAGAGTCGACAGGTGACGGCATAAATCTGGCAATCGAATTCATGACGAAATCCACACCGAGATTTATAGTGCTCGATCCTCCGAAAACCGGTTTCAACGACCCCGAAACAACGCTTGCTGCCAATCCACGGACAAGCTCCTCCTGAGTGAACTCCTCACCGTTGAAGAATTTCTCCATGAGTTCCTCATCGCTCTCAGCCGCGTGCTCCTTTATACTCTCCAATATCCCGGAAACCCTGTCGGTCATATTCGCGGGTACAGGTATTTCCTCCAGTTTCTTTCCTGCATTCTTATACGCTGTATTTGTAAAAACATTCACAAAGCCTTTGATCTCTGTCTCTTCAACTATAGGAAGAACGAAAGGGGTCACTGTATTTCCAAAATGCTCTGTGAGCTGTTCAAGTGTCCTGTCGAAGCTTGCATTAGGCTCATCGATCTTACTCACATAAAAGAAGACCGGGATCTTCTGCTTACCGGCGAAGCGCATAGACTTCTCGGTACCAACGCTGACTCCTGACTTTGCACTGACTGTTATCACTGCTCCGTCAGCAACTCTTAACCCTTGCATGACTTCTCCCATATAGTCGAAATCACCGGGCGTGTCTATGATATTGATCTTATGTTCCATCCATTCGATGGCAGCAATAGAGGTGTTGATGGATGCTTGCCTCTTGATCTCTTCAGGATCAAAGTCCATCGTGGTATTCCCGTCCGCAGCCTTCCCCAGACGGTCGATCGCCTTAGCGTTATAGAGCATCGCTTCGGCAAGTGCTGTCTTACCTGATCTTCCGTGTCCTAACAGAACAACGTTCCTGATCTTCGTAGCCGGATAATTTCTCATATCCTCGGTACCTCCTCAAAAAGAAAAATTCAGGGCACTTCCTTCGTATCCGCAGGTCGTTCCTTAAAAAAGCCCTGTCCGTCAATTATACTATGCATCCTGAACTATTACCACTATGGCATTACACAATATTTCCGTCTTTATGTAGTAGAAACTGCCGATTCTTCAGCCAGATCTGTCGCCCCTGCTGAAAGCAATTCATCAAGGATCTCAGATGCTTCTGAATATGATGTGCTCCTCAGAAGTCTGTCCCTGACCCCGTTAATACCGGCAAGACCCTTCATCCCTTTAATGTACCAAGCAAAATGCTTCCTCATCTCTTTTACGGCCGCCCTCTCACCCATATGAGCAACACTGTCCTCAAGATGCCCGCGCATGATCCTGACTATCCCTTCAAGATCAGGTTCAGACGTGTTATTGCCCAATATTTCAGCAAATACCCAGGGATCACCAAGCGCAGCCCTACCTATCATTATCCCGTCAACACCTGTATGCACAAACATTTTATCTGCGCTTTCTCTGCCGGTGATATCGCCGTTGCCGATCACGGGAATGCCTACACTACCTTTGACCTGCGCTATGATCTCCCAGTCAGCTTTACCGGAATACATCTGATTGGCAGTCCGCCCA
>JAQVYV010000045.1 GCA_028708525.1 Eubacteriales bacterium | reverse complement strand
AGAAATAACAGAAGTAGCATCACTTACCGAACCCGATCCCGAGACTTTCGGACAACAGATATCCAAAATGTTCACCGACTCTGTCAACGCATTGACCGAAACACTAAAACAGCTGGTCATAGCTTTTGTCGCAATATTACCGTTCCTGGTTGTTTTTGGCACAATAGCAGCAGCTGTGATCATACCTGTCGTAAGAAACAGCAGAAAGAAACGCAGAAAGCGTGAAGCTGAGATGGAAGCTTTAAGATCCGGACTCACCGGAAAGCAGGATTAAATCCATACCTGCTGTTGTTTTGACGGACCCGTCGGATAATATCCAATAAGCATCGGCATCGGTGATCCCGGCAAGAAATGCGCTTCCTTCATCCCATGGCATGAGCATGAGAGCCGTTGAAAGCACGTCGCAAACTCCCGAATCCGGGTGGACAACAGTCACCGCTTTGTAGTGGTCTTGCGGGAACAAAGTTTGAGGATCTATTATGTGGTGGTATATTTTGCCGCCCGAAATGAAAAACCTTTGATACCAACCGCTTGTAACTACTGAAAGGTCACGGACCAGGACTTTATCGATAACATCCTCATTCGCGCCTGAACTGACCTGCCCTTCCGGATCCTGTATACCGATGATCCATTCATCACGCGACTTTGCCAGAGGTTTTCCGACAACTTTGACATTGCCGCCGGCACTGATGGCGAAAGAGTCATGACCCCTCTTCTCGAGTTCGTCGCAGATCAATTCCGTTGCATATCCTTTAGCCATCGCACCGAGATCGATCCTTGCCAAAGGATCAGAGATATATGCGGTCATCTTCTTGCGGTCCAGTTCCAGAATATCTATTGACACATGCTCAGCCGCCTTTTCGAGTTCAGCAATAGACGGTATCTCATTATCTGCAGAAAGCGGATCAGCAGCATCACGGTGATCATGCCATATCTTAAGCACGCTGCCGAACGCTACATTTACTTTCCCGTTGGTTTTGTCATACCACTCAACTGCGAACTCAAGCATATCCATAAGTTCATCACCTATAACTACGGGCGACTTGCCGGCGTTTTCATTTATGGTACAGGCGTTGTTGATACCATCATATTCATTATAGATATCATAGAGATCATTCAGTTCCCTGAATCTGCCCTTTGCATACTCAGCCAGCCGATCGAATTCCTCTTCTGTCTTCGTGTGCCCGATAATAGTGATAACAGTATCGAAGGTACCAAGGTACTGAACAGAATAAGCTTTATGATCGTTCGGATCATCTTCTGTCGAATCAACATCAGAACCTGAACCCGGCAGAACAAGACACGCAGAAAGAAGTGTCAGAATGGCAAATGCTACCATTAACGCTATGAACTTGCAATACAAACCTCTGTTGATATTCAAAGCATGCTGCTGCCTTATCTTCATTTCGCACTCCTCACTTCCCGGTGACATTTTATAATCTGGCCTGATCTGTTTTAACATAAAGCAACTGCAGCAAATCACAAGATCTGCTGCAGCGCAAGTTCCGTTACATAGCCGATGATAGCTTAAAGCTATTATTTCGCGTTAGCGATAGCTTTCTCAACAGCTTCGATATAGTCCTGAACTGTGATCGTAACAGTTGTCTTGAGATCTGCTTCGTCCGGAACTGCCGGATGTGAAGCGTCTTTCTCATAGGTCTTCATCGCCTTGACTTCAGCGATAGTCTTACCGACCATCCATGCCTCGAGTGAAGCGATCTGCTCATACCACTCAGCTACAGCGTTGCCGTATGTCTTCATGTTGTAATCATCGCCAAGCTCGACTTTGGTTTTCAGAGCTGCGGTCAGATCAGTTGTTAGAGCACCTGCTGCGTCAAATTCCACATTGACCTGTGCACAATCGATATCGACACTCACGATCTTACCTGCATCGTCAACTGTGACAGCAGCCATGGTAACATCAGCCTGTGCCAAGCCGTTTGCTTCATCGGTTGCAGCCTTGGACTTTGAGATCGAGATAACAGTTCCGACTCCGGTCTTGGTTTCAACGGCTGATCCGCTGCATCCGGCCAGAAGTGAGACTGCCATAACCGCTACAAGTAGTACGACTAAAATTTTCTTCATGTTGTTTCCCTCCTAATATTTTGTCATTATTTATCTTCCCGTTATGGGAAGTTGTGACTAATCTTTATTATATCTGTCCAGAGCTCTCTTGAAAACAGGGGACCACTTCTTCGATTTCCATATCCTCTCCCAGAAATTGTTGAGATAAGGAATGATATAGTGATCCAGTCCAAACGCACGTCCGGCACCTGCCATCAACGCGAATGAAAGGAAGAGCATCCACCACTGACTCTGCATATACAGACCGGTCGTCATAAGAAAGCTTACGAGCAGAACTATGGAGAATCCGCTTGCTATAAAGTTGAAAGCACCGCCGATAAGGCACAAACCAACTATTATCTCAGCAAGCACAACGAACCACTGAAAGAACATCTGTGTTCCGTTATTGGCAAGCAGAAAATTTTCTTTGATCCAGGTCATGGGATAGAAATCGATTTTAAACGCTATCTCATTAGCCTTAACTGCGATAAACTGTATCCATCCCCAATCCCAGTTGAGAAGAACATTCTCCGCAGCATCGATAACCTCAGTTCCGCCGCCGCCTGCACCGGTTGCAGCTGAAACAACATCAGAAACTGCTCCGCTCGCTGCAGAAACTGCATCAGAAACTGCCGAAGAAGCACCGGTCGCACCGCTGACTCCGTCCCATCCGCTGGAAGGATTCAGATAATTCTCATAGAAACTATCCGCACCGCCGAAAAACCCGTTAAGCTTGGCAGATTTCAACCAACCGTCACCGATCTTCTTGATCCCTTCATAAAGCCATATCGCTCCCAGAAAAATCCTCCCGGGCACAAGCCACCAGGTCTGATTCCTGACAGAATAATGCTGCTCGATCATGTTCTTGCGGCTCTTATTCTCAAGGACCTCGTGATATATATATTTAGCAACGCCGTAGAATCCGGTTATCTCCCACAAATAGTGGATATTCACCATATACTTCATCACAACGGACATAACTCTGCCGAACTCACGTCCCATGATATCCGATACGGCATAATTATTGCCAATACATACCATAACACCGTGCATTTTGACTTCAACCTTCTCACGTTCCTTGCCGGTAAGGTCGTTGACTATATTCACAGCCACCCCATGTGCAGTCTGGATCGCATTTTCTACCATAGCCGGATAAGGGATATCCTTCTCCCCCTTGAATCCGGAAATATCACCTACAGCGAACACACCCTTATGTTTCGTCTCGCAGAAATCATCGACTTTGAGTCTCTTACCGTTGACTTTTTCAATATCGAATTGATTTACGGCATCCACAGCACAGACTCCGCAAGCCCATATAAGAGTAGCCGTAGGAATGAATTCTTTCCCGGTACTGAACCCCTTCTCAGAGACATCGCAGACCGAAGAATTCAGGATGATCTCAACATCGAGTTTCTTGACAAGAAAGTCATGAGCCTTCTTGCTGTTCTTCTCACTAAGCACACTGAGTATTCTGGGGAGCATATCTATAACGATAAGGCGGACTTCACTCTTATCTATACAATAATCTTTACACAGTTTCTTAACCCATACAGCGATCTCACCGATCATTTCGATACCGGTAAAACCGGCTCCGGCAACAACAAAAGTCAGAAGTCTGCGTCTTTCTGCAGCATCTTCCTCCTGACGGGCAAGTTTGAAACAATTATAAATATTTTCTCTGATCCTTATAGCGTCATCATAGCTCCAGAGTGTGAATGCGTGTTCATCGAGTCCTTCGATGCCGTAATAGTTCGGCTTGCTTCCCATAGCCATGATCAGATAATCGTACTCCAAAGTCCTTGAATCAGACGAAACCTTTTTCCCTTCAAAATCATATGAAGTGATCTCATCAGTTATGTATTTTACATCCGTATATTTGAATATTCTGTCGAAAGGGATTATTATCCCGTCCTCAGCTATCCTGTTGGCAGCAACTTCATGTAACTCTGTAAGCAGCGTATGATAGTCGTTGCGATCCACAAGAGTTATATCGATATCCTGCTTTTTCTTCTTCTTAAGTTTGTTAAGAGTAAGAGCTGCCTCAACTCCTGCGTACCCGCCGCCTATGATCAGTACTTTGGTAGACATTTAATTTCCTCCGGCCTGATAATGTGCAAAGAAATAGTTCTATTGCTTAATATTATCTATTGATTATTGTTCTCAGCAACTAAAAATTATATAAAAAGATTTACTATTTGTATAGAACAAAAGCTCACAATCTGCCATGTTAACACAATATTCACAATATCGCTCTGAACAAATATGTTAAAACAGTCGCGACCAGAAGCAGAAGCCCTGTCAGCTGAAAGCTCTGGATCGTTAATATATTTGACTTTGTAAGCAGCCTGATCTCATCAGCATGAAGGATACTGTTGGTATACGCACGGTAAGCCATAGGCACGGTCACAAGAGGCAGCAGCCAGACAGGATTCATATCCCAAAGCGCGGCAGCAGCATAAAACATATATATAAAGATGAAAATGATCCCGTACACCTTCGAAGCCGAACGCTTTCCGAGGCGAACGACGAGGTTTCTTTTCCCTCCGGCTTTATCAGCCTCAAGATCCGGATACTCGTTTATGATCAGGATATTTGCTATAACCAAACCAAGCGGCACAGATATAAGAACAGGCAGAACATCGATCCTGCCGGTCATCATTACATAAGCACCGCTAAGCACCAACGGGCCGAAAGTGATTCCCACCAGCAATTCCCCCCATCCCCTGTAACAAAGACGAACAGGCGGAACAGAATAAAGCAGAGAGAAAAGTATTCCGGCTATTCCGACGGGAAGTATCCATACCTCTTTAAATATAACGAGCACGATCCCTATCGCCCCTGCTCCCATAAAAGACAAAACAGTGATCCAAAGAACCTGTCTGAGATTCAACAGTCCGGAAGTGATAGTCTTCTTCCCCCCTGAAAAAGGCGTCCTGTGTTCTTCATCAACGCCGGTATCAACTCCGCTTATATAGTCAGTATATTCATTGATAGCATTCTTTCCTGTCTCTATCAGCCCCAGAGCAGCATATGCCGCCAGTATCCAGAGAACATCCCCTCCTGTTATCCTTGCTCCGCCTATAAGCACCGATATAATAAGACCCAAAGTAAAAGGAATATAGGACATCATCCATATCTTCGGATCCGCAAGCTGTATTGTCCCCTTTATAAGTCTTCCTGTGTCAGAATTCATTTCTCTTCATCTCCCTCTGCCAGTGTGAAAACGAGCACATTGCCCGGCATTATGTTTATACTTTTATTACTTCTGCGAACTTCCCTCTGTTCGATCATCCTGCCGCTTCCGTCAAATCTTACTACAGAAGCTTTACGTCCTTCAAACGGGAAGTCGAACATAACAGATGAAGGAGCATTATCATGTGATGTAACAACGAAAATCATTTCCGGCCCATCGGCAAATGCATAACACGATATTGCTCCGGTGTCTGCCGTCTGAGACTCAACAGTAAGAGGTACCCTTTCGCCCGAAACCGCTCCGAACACGATACGAGCTGCAGCTCTGTATGCATCAGATATTTCATCGGCAAAACCCATATCCCACGTCAGTAGCGATCCGGCGGTTTGTCTGCCCACATTGTTCATCATCAAAACGACAAGATCAGCTGTATCAAACTCGTCTGCATATTCACCTCTGTCCGTAGATTTCATTATGGCAAAAGGTGAATCTGAAGGTCTGTCCGGATTTCTGGGCATAAACGAAACGAATCTGTCAAGATCGGACTTGATCTTCATGAGTATGATCTCATCCTGCTTAAAAGTATAACCAAGCGAGAAATAATCAGCTCTTGAAAGCATCAGTCCATCATCATATACCATACCGTCAACGAAAACCAATACATTTCTAAGACCGGAATAATACGGTGAATTCTGTACTGTCTGAATACATGAGTCTATGTATGCAGCCTTCAGGATATCTCTGTCATATATCCGGCTGTCATCGGTAAATTCGAGATATATTTTCTCAAATCTGTTGTTCCATGGTAAAGCAGAACCATTTTTATGTCGTATCGAACCATACTCCGAAGATATGGGACCTGCTAGATATTCAAGAAGATTCCTGATTTCAGCACCTGATGAATGTGAATCGACAACTATCCATGGTGCAGAATGTCTGTCCTGTGAATACACTGTGGTAAGACCTTCCTCAAGCTGAGCATTAGCCGCCCAACTATTCTGAGAAGAATCAACACAGCCGATACCAAGCCAGGATAACCGCACGATCCGGGGATCTGTCTCATTGATGAACTCATCGAATGAGTCAGGAATATGTGACTCCCCGTGGACTACTTCACCAAGATATGCATTATCAAGATAGAAGTCTCCGCCTCCGGCAGAACCGATATTGATCCTGATATCTGAATCATCTCCATCCGGTATGCCACGAGGAACAGAAAACTTGTAAGTGTACTTGTTCCACTGTGTACCGATATTCGTGAACTCGGTCCCAAAAGTCTCATAATCTCCCGAGAGCCAGACTTTAACACTCTGTTGAGATATATCGTCTTGTCTTATCCATACGGTAAAAATATAAAACTCACCGGCAGTTAAACCTCTACCGGTATTTTGTGGTGAAACTATCTGTGAGATCACCCCATAGTCATCACCCGGCGATAATTTCATGATTCCGTTCCCGCCTGACGGGGCCCCTTTATCAATGGCACGAACGGCTGAGCCGTCCCCGTAGAACTCCCAGGCATACAGCTTATCACTGGTCAAATCAATCGATTTGTACGAATCGGGGATCTCAGGATAACTGATGCTCAGATAACACACCTCACCTGCTTCAAACTCACCTGAATTGAGCGGCGAATCCAGTTCTATTTCTGTAACAAGTCTGGAAATGTAAGTACTACGGATATTCTCCGAACACACCACCTGTCCGTCTCCGACTGCACCGATCATCGAGCAGGCAGCCGGAGGGAGCGAAGATACCTCAGTCCAGTTCCTTCCGTAATCACCGGTTTCATATAGTTTGCCATCCTTACATAAAACGATTATCTTCATTGCAGATATAGCGGCAACATCAACGATACCCTCCTCGAAATCGTATTCAGAAAGCGGTTCGCCTCCTATATCCTCATAGACTCGGACCGAACCTGACGGGTCGGTCAATGTGTAAAGCGAATCTCTGAATTTGATTCTGCCCGAACGAAGACCCGTCTCTGTTACTTTTCTCCATACTATACCGCTTTCAGAAGCAAATAATGTGCCGTCTTCGGTAATCATGACAAAGTCTTTTCCGTCATAAACAATATCTGTTATGTCTTCATCAATGCCCAGCTCCCTGGAGTAAAGCACCTGATCATCTCCTATCAGGAAACGCCCTGATCTTCCCACGGCTATAACTGCGTCCTCTGAAGCTGCTATTGCCGAGAGCTCGATATTTTCAGGCGGTGTCCGTATGCTCCACACCGATCCGTCAGGTGATGACAATATAAGCCCTTCTTCTGTACAAGCATAAAACGTTTTGGAATTATTCGTCACAGAGATGATCGCCGAACTGACACCGCTATATATAATTGAAGGAGACTGGCTGTTTATGCCGTTTATTATTATCCCATTATCCCCGACAGCAACCACCAGACCATCTCTTACAGTTATATCCATCAGTTTCGACTCTTCGGGAATATCTCCCGTAACAGGTGACAGAAGAAAAGATGCTAATCTGTCCGGTGAATACTTTACAACCTTTCCTGTTTTCTTAACTACTACACCGGTATCGTCCAGCCGAGTTACCGTAACATCAGCACCACTGAAAAATCCTTCACCATATATCCCCTGCCCCGAGCGAGCATTAGGAACTGCGATCACAGATCCGGAGCCGTCTTCGATTATAAAACTCGTCTTGAAAACGTATGGCTCAAACGAAGGGTCTCTAAGCATATTCGTATCGGGAAGGACTGCCAGATCAAGTCCGCTCCCGAGAACCGGCACAGAAGAAGCACCTGTTTCAGGTCTGATCCTAAGCAAACTTGTACCTGCGATCCTGTTAAGACTCAATGAAGCGAAAATGGTTATCCCTAAAGCAGTCAGCGAAATAACTGCAGCAAGAGAAACCAGAAGAAACCCTTTTCTCTTATGGATCTGTCGCAATCTGCTCCTGAAATATCTGAACATAAATGATCACCACCGGCTCTTATAGAAGCGTTATACCCGCTTCCCTGCACGATTTTCTGGTTTCATCAGGCCATACCGAAGCCTGCACCTCACCGATATGCACTTTGTCAAGATAAAACATACATATCCTGGACTGTCCTATTCCACCCCCCACAGACAACGGCAATACATTTCCAATAACATCTCTGTGAAATTGTTGCTCCATCCTGCCGGTTTCCCCGCTTTCAGCAAGCTGTTCCGCCATCGATCTGCTATCGACTCTGATTCCCATAGATGAGACCTCCATAGCTGTCTCAAGTACGGGATACCAGAAAAGTATATCTCCGTTGAGAGCCCAGTCATCATAGTCAGGTGCTCTCCCGTCGTGACGTATACCGCTTCTGAGTTTCCCACCTATCCCTGAAATGAAAACTGCACCTTTCTCTCGGCATATCCTGTTCTCTCTTTCTTTCGGTGAAAGATCGGGAAACGCGTCCTCAAGCTCCTGCGAACTCACAAATTCGATCTTGTCAGGAAGTTTCTTCTCAAGAAAAGGGTAAAATCTCAGTATATTGCTTTGTGTACGGCAGAAACATGAATAAATGTCTCTGACGATCTTGGTAAGAAATTCAGGGTTTCTGTCTTCCGGAGATATTACCATCTCCCAGTCCCATTGATCAACGTAAAGAGAATGAAGATTATCCGTAGTCTCATCTCTGCGAATAGCGTTCATGTCGGTATATATTCCCTCGTGTTGTCCGAACCCGTAATCCTTCAACGCCTGCCTCTTCCATTTAGCAAGAGACTGAACTATTTCAACATTGACCCCGGTCTCTTTCACGTCGAATCCGACAGGCCGCTCTATACCATTCAGGTTGTCGTTCAATCCGGTCTCCGGTCTTACGAAAAGCGGAGCCGAGACCCTTGTCAGGTTAAGCGTATCAGCAAGTTCACGCTCAAAATGATCCTTGATCATCTTGATAGCTATTTCTGTTTCACGGATCCCCATTGAAGACTTGTTGTCTTCAAGGTAACCTGTTGGAATTATCAATGACATATCATTGGCTCCTTACGTATTGGTATTACTTCAAAGATCCCTGTGCTTCCAGGTTACTTGCGAAGCGACCGGCTGCACACGTTCATACACAGGCTCATCGATCAGTTCATCATCCGGCTTATCGTCCGGCTTATCGTCCGGCTTATCGTCCGTTTTTCGAATTGCTTTAAGATAAAACAAAGCGATCACTGCGACAGGAATGAACGCGATCTGTATAAGTCCAAGGTACATCATAGCTGTTTCATTATAATTCAATATTTCCGGCAATGCAGAGCCGATAAAATTAAAGAACATATGCATTATGATCGGAACATATATGGATTTCGTCCACTCATAAACGAGCCCCAATATTATGGCAGGGATGATAACATATGAGATCTGCACTATATTACCATGGACCAAAGCGAATATCACTGCTTGTATAGCTATAGCAGCCCATGCCGGAAGAGCTCTTCGAAGTTCCCCCTGTATTATCCCGCGGAAAACCAGCTCTTCAGATATAGGCACAAGTATACAAGTAGATAAAATTATCATAACGACATTTCCGTTGCCGATAAAAGCCTGAGACAATTCAATATACTCCTGTATGACCTTTCCGACGTATGGCACAGTCTCGCCCAGGGATACAAGGCCTGCCATTTGCAGAGAAATGAGCCCGGTTATTCCTGACATAATAAGCAACGAAGAAACGATATGCCCGGCTGAATATCTTTCGCGTCTCAGAGCAAACTTATCCTGTTTTAAAAGAACGCTTAACACGATCGAAGAAATTATTATCACCAAAACTGAATAAACCGCGCTTATGTTATTCATATGTTTCATCAGGAGGTCTTCAACACTATCTATATCAAGCACGCCCCCTTCGATCCCGACCAAAGCACCATCGATGAACATCAGAATAAAAGAGTAAAATGAGGCAACGACCAATTGCACAATGTAAAACATCGCAACTGCAGCTATAGGTATAAGGATCGTTCTGGCTCCAAATTTCCTCATCAAATCACTCACCTCTTGCTCTTAGCAAAACATCATTCTTTCTCATCATGTACGCCGGGTTGTAAGACTGCTTGGCGGTACGAAGTCCTTCGATCCCCATATCTTCTTCACGGTTGACAAATTTTACCTCCGGGTATTCATTTGCAACGACTTCACTGACGATAGCAACATTGGTTCCTGTTATAGTCTGGTCTACTTTCTCAAAATGTATAAAAGCCATATCCGCCAAAGGTTCCGAACCGATCGAAAAAGCTATCACCTTGTTAAACAGCCTTATCACACCTCCGCGAATACTGAGATCGTCAAAGTTATCAAATATGATCTTTATAGGTATATAATCACTGTTGAGCACATCAAACTTATCGATCCCTTTAGCCTCACACCACTCCTCGGTAAGTTTCAGACAATCATCCATATCCGCGGCAGTTAGCTTGTGATATGTACATGAAGAGCACTCCCTGTGAAATCTGTTGAGCTGATTCTTCTTAGATTTCAGCAGTTTACCCTTAAGAACAGTAAGCGACTCAGCTTCATAGACGTATTCATCATAATCGACCTTATGTACCACCTCAGCATCATAGCCATCCAGATTCGTGACCATGTCAAGCTTATCGTCCGGAACATACATCATTTTAAGCGGCAGTGACTCAGCTTTAAAAGCAGGATAATAGATATCAACGATTCTCTTAAGTATCCTGCTGTCCGGAGCACCAAGCGGAAACACTAAATGCTTCGATGTGATCCCCTCTTCTCCGTCACAGTAAAGACACACCTGATCATCGATAAGT
>JAQVYV010000199.1 GCA_028708525.1 Eubacteriales bacterium | reverse complement strand
TTATCTGACGCTGCTAATATTTTGAAAGCATGTGTTGGATACATCCTTTACAAAGAATGGTTCCAAAGGAATGAAAAGTCCCCGGACGAAAGGATCAGGAGATTCATAGAGGTCAATTTCAGAGATAAGATCAAATTGGCAGACGTTGCTAAAGCGGCACTTATGAGCAAAAGTGCTTTATGTAAGCATATATCGGATACTCATGGGTGTACTCTGTCGGACATGATCGAAACAAGAAGGATGCAGGAAGCTAAAAGACTCCTCACGGAAACAAAAGATCCGATATTCCGTATCTCTATGTCCTGCGGATACACAGACGCCAACTACTTCAGCAGAAGGTTCAGGGAACACGAAGGGTTGACTCCTAGGGAATACAGACTGGTGGTCATATGATCAAATGATCCAAGCCGGAATGATCAGGCACTTTCTGTCAACCGCACTAAGTGACTCTCTCAAACATATGATAGCCCCTGTACCGCGGGAAAGTGATGCTTTATCCAATACGGAAAATGTACAGACGATTTGAGTCGGAGGATTCACGCTCTTCTTGATTTCGACAGGGTGCAATTCCTGATCGCTTTCGATGATAAGGTCTATTTCATTACTGTCCTTATCGCGATAATAGTGAAGCAAACACTCCTTGGCATTGTTATGATAAGTTTTGATTATTTCTGATACTATATAATTCTCAAGAATTGCTCCGTTGATTGAACCGTTCATCAGTATTTCCGAATTTGAATAACGAGTTAGGTGTGAAACCAGACCTGTGTCAAAGAAATACATTTTCGGAGTTTTGATCGTTCTTATAAGTAAATTGTTCGAGTAAGGACGTAGAAAGAAAATGATCTCAGATTTTTCAAGAGTCTTCAGCCATCTTTTCGCTGTATCATTGCTTACTCCAACATCATTTGCTATATCGTTGATATTCAGCATCCGGCCGATTCTGCAGGCAGCTGATCGGATGAAATCAGAAAAAAGCATCTTATCTACGCCGGGAATCTCAGCAGAGACGTCACGGTCGATATATGATTGGATATAACTGTTGTAGAATACATTTCTGTCTGTGTATCGTCCGTTTCTATGTCCGGGAAGGGATCCGCTCCAAATCCGCTCATAAATTTCTGTAGGAGTTGCAGGTGTAATATTTTCCTGCCTTTTCCGAAGATCATCAAGATCAAGTGTAAACGGAAGACTTTTACCATTGCCAAATAACTCAGACTGGGAAAGTGAAGACATATGCAAAATTGCAGTTCGCCCCGCAAGAGATTCCTGCGCTAATTCCATCAGTCTATATGCCTGGGATCCGGCAAGCCAATATGAACCAGGAGGGGCACCGTTATCTACGTTGATTTTGATATACGAAAACAACTGCGGAGCATATTGGATCTCGTCTATCAGAACAGGTGCCGGATGCATTGTCAAGTAGCGCGAAAGCAAAATATTCGCATTCGTGATTTCACACGTTTTTAAGAAGCCAGTCAATAATATTTATGGTTTTGATTCCATTTATATTGGTTGTTTCGGTTTCTGTACTGAGGATTATTTTTTCATAGTTGTCATCGATACTCAAGAAAGGAGCATATTCACGGTTTCGTGTATCCGGAGAATCCATTTGCTCTGTAACCTGATAATAGATCGTTTCATTTGTATCAACAGCTCTGAAATCTACTTCCCTTGTCCCGACTTTTCCGATCGATACATCGTATCCTCTTCTCAGGAGTTCCAGGAACACTACGTTTTCTAATGCATGTCCCCGGTCAATGTTTTTATAACCAAGAAGAGTGTTTCTGAATCCAAGGTCAACAATATAGAATTTCCCGTTGGTTTTCAGGAGTTCCTTACCCTTAATGTCATATCGCTTAGTCTCGTAATAAAAGAAAGCATCCATATAAGCAGAAACGTAGTCCTGCACTGTATGGTCAGAAGGACTCCTGTTATCATCTTTAACAGTCTTTCTTATCCCGGAATATGATGTTTCATTCCCAATATTATCTGCCAGAAACAATGCAATTTTCTTCAGTAAAACCGGGTTAGTTATCCTTTTCTGATTGCTCCATTTATCACGTTCCCAAATATCGTTTGTAACTACTGTATTATAAACACCATCAAGATAAATGTTTACCCTTTCCTGATCCAATCCGATCTCAGCAATACCCGGCATACCACCGTATCGAAGGTACGCAGCAAAAATATCTTTCCTGTCATAATATGCCCCATCACTTCCCTGGAACCTTTTTTCTAAGCCGCCCAACACACTTTGTTGTTCTACGATTTGGAAGCCATGAAAATACAGAAACTCGGAAAAAGATAGAGGAAACATTTCAATTTCGACATATCTTCCGGACAGATAAGTTGAGTAATCCGACGAAAGCATATGTGCATTGGATCCGGTAATATAAATATCACAGTCAAGATCAACCCTGAAGGAGTTCACCACTGTTTCCCATTCTTTAACTTTATGGGGTTCATCAAAAAATAGATACATTCTTTTTCCCGGAATGATGCGTTCACTAACATATTTGTGAAAATCATCCATGGTAAATCCGGTAAATGAATATGATTCAAAGTTCATCTTAATGATCTGTTTTTCTTCAATTCCTGACCGAAGGAGATGAGAGATCATAAGATCAAGTAATTTGGATTTTCCACAGCGCCTTATACCGGTTACTATTTTGATC
>JAQVYV010000044.1 GCA_028708525.1 Eubacteriales bacterium | reverse complement strand
ATGGGGTTTCAGTGTAATGTATAAGATAAGTGATTTCTCTAAAATGGCCCAGGTTACGACTAAGATGCTGAAGTATTATGAACAGTGCGGTCTGATAAAGCCTGCTTACACTGAACCTTCCACAGGCTACAGGTACTATGACGTGGAGCAGCTTATACCTGTATCAAAGATACGGACCTACCTTGATATGGATTTTTCTACCGTTGAAATCAAAGAAATGCTGAATGCCGAGGATAATACCAGGCGTTTCGAAATGAAACTCGAGGAATTATCAAGAAAAATCGAGGATGAACGGCGGAAAATGGAACTGCTTTCTTTCTATAAGGATGCTGTGAAAGGTCATGAGTTCAATCAGAAATACAGGGTCACTCTTAAGACGATCGACAGCAAACTATCAGCATCAAAGCGGCTCATTTTACCGGATGCATTTGATTTGTTGGAGCATTGGCAGAGACACTATGAGAATGTTCAACGTTCCGGCTCTAAGATACTTGTGTTTCCGAACAGTCTTACCTGCTTCCACGATGAGGAATTTGTTCTTGAAAATAATGATATAGAGCTGATGCTTTTTGTAGAGAAACGGGGTAAAGAAAGTGAGAGTTTTGAGTACAAAACACTTGAAGGATTCAAGGCTGTCAGTATAATACACAACGGCCGTTATGATTTTCTGAGTGAAGCGTATGTGTTCATATACAGATGGATAGAGTTCAGTGGGTATAGAATAGTGGGTGATCCGATGGAGGCTTATCTGAAAAGCATTTATAACACATCCGATGAAGATCATTTTGTAACTGAAATATTGATTCCCGTAAATTCGTAAAGAATTATCCAAATCACTTTACCTGACCATAGTGGTCAGGTCTAAACTATCTTTATGACGCAACAATTGCAGTAAAGGGAGGGCTATGCTTTGGACAGATATTCACAATGGTACGAAGCTGTTCTTGAAAGTCGTCCGGACGGAAGTTTCACTGTATCAGTCGTACATTTCGGAGGTTATGAGTTTTTGCATGAAGCATATGACTTCTTGATTCAGTGGATGGATCAGAACGGATACAGGTTCAAAGCGGTAAATCCTCTGGGAGAGAAAGAGAACATAAAAGAAATATATCTGATCGACAGCCACAATGCAATGAAAAAAGAAGAATTTCAGACAAGATTAGAAGCAGAAATCATCGCTTGTGAGGGAGGAAAGAAATGAGAAACTTTAGGAAGTTCATGTTTAAAGGTGTGTCTATAGCGATTGTCTTGTGTATGCTGGTATCGCTGATCCCGGCCAAGGCTTACGCGGGATTGTTCGATGATTTGTTCAATGAGTACAACATCGGCGGCAAGCAGGATGGTACGAAAAATAACTCGTATCTGTATAATGTGATCTGGCGTGTTACACCGGATAAATCATTGACATTAGCGGGGAACGCGACATACAGGCGCTCCAACTATGGTGAAAGCGGCATGTATATTTATACCGCGGGCCCGCTTTTCTATGTTCCGGATGGCTGTACCTTGATCATAAAGGACAATGTCGTTGTGACAAGCAGTACAAATCCCGGTACCGCACAACCCCTTATCGAAGTTGATTCCGGCGGGAAACTGATCATGGAGGGGAATGCCAGATTAAGTGATGCTGTTACTTCGGAATCCCCTGCCGTCATTCTGCGCAGTGGTGCGACTTTTGAGATGAAGGGCGGTACGATTACGAATACGTATGGAGCTGTGCGCGTGGAAAGCGGAGCAACGTTCACAATGACAGGCGGAATAATTAAGGATACTATAGGCTACTATGATACTGCTGTAAGTGTAAAGGGCGGGACTTTCTCGATGAATAACGCGATTATCGATAATTGCTCCTCGACTTTTGGCGGTGGTATAGCGCTTTCTTCCGGTGCGAATTTCAGTATTTCCAACAGCACCATAAGCAACTGCCGCTCCTCTCTGGGGGGAGCGATCTTCATCAATTCGGGCGTTCCGTATCCCGACTTCTCGACTGTAACGTTTGCAAATAATGTCAGTGAGCACGGAGATCAGCCTGAGTGTCAGAATGTTTATGCCGTAGGCAGAAATACCGCTTATGTCCAGACGCCAAGCGTGAACTTTTACATGCATTTTGATTATGAGAGAGAGACTGTTTCACCTTCACCTGTGATAAGCCTTCAGGATCTTGAAGGGAACGCTATTACATCGGGAATGTCCATAACCCCTTATATTGGTCAGCTCATTAAATATAAACTCGGGGGGGATCCGTATTATCATCAGTACCGTGTCCCATATCGTCCTGATACGAGCGATGTGCAATTCGATATCACGCAGAGAAGAGTCACTATTCCGGCCGGATATCGCTATAATACACAGTCATCGAGTCTTTCTGACAGCCGCTGGGTCATGACGTCCGCGGTTACAGTTGTGCCTCTTCCCACGGATGATACTAAACCACTTTATGTTTACAAGGCAGCTACTGCCGGTTCATGGCGAAGTGAAGTCGTATCCTATTCTTCAGCAGTCAATATATCATTTGATACTCAGGGTGCAGGAGAAAGCGCTGATAAAACCGCATACTATGGAAGGGAGTATGGTGAACTCCCGGTTTTGACCAGGGAAGGATATTCTTTTGCCGGATGGTACGCTTCAGCGACCGGAGGGACTGCTGTCACGGCAGGTACGATCGTATCGAACGAAACCGATCATACTTTGTATGCAAGGTGGATCGCCAACACCTACACGATCAAATTTGACAGCAATGGCGGAAACGGCGGAGAGATGGCCGACATAACGGCAAGATACGGGGATCTGGTCAAGCTGACCGCCAATGCATTCACACATTCTACAGCGTCCATGAAGTTTGTTATGTGGGCAACCAAGAGCGACGGTACCGGAGATACGGCTAACGATGCTTCGCAAGTCATGAATCTTACGTCAGAACAGAACGGCACGATCACGCTTTATGCCGTGTGGGCGGATATCCGGATAGAAAACAATCAATACCTGATCGGAACAAAGGAACAGCTTATATATTTCAGAAACCTGGTCAATAATGTGAATCCCTGGCACAATGCGCGTATGACAGCGGATATCGATGTTACCTCACTGGGTGAGTGGATACCTTTGAACAATTATCGAGGTGTTTTCGACGGGAACGGAAAAAGCATAATCAATCTTAGAATAACCCAGACCGGAGATTATAAAGGATTTGTTTCCACATTGTTTGGTACAGTCAGAAATCTTACAATGAAAAACATATATATAAACACCGATGGGAAGAATGTCGGCGGGATCGCCGGTTATATGCGCTCGGGCTCAAGGGCTGACAACTGCCGGATCGACAGTGGAACCATCATCGCCACTGTTAGAATCGGAGGTATAGCAGGAACGCTGGAACAATGGGCTAATATTTCGAACTGCTGCAACAGGGCAAACATATATGACATAAATAACGGTTCCAGTATGGGAGGGATATTAGGTTATGCATACGGTGGATATATAGAAAATTGTTACAACACCGGGGAAATATATGGCGAAGGTACTGCTGCTGGTCTCGGGGGCATCGTCGGATATGCAGGTAAAGACATCCTCATCGCTAATTGCTATAACCTTGGAGCAGTACATACTCAATATCCTATAACGACTATCGGACAGATAGCGGGAGTACTGGCTACGGGCGGCAGGCTCGAAAACTGTTATTGGCACGAACGCAGCAGCAGTGTCAATGCCTGTTATTCGAGGCAGGATGTTTTCTATTATGATGGTCAGCTAACTCAAAATGAAATGAAATCTTATGACTTCATGATCACGCTTAACAATTGGGTCATGGATAAAAACGATTTCATATTTTGGTCGGAGGATCAATTAAATCAGAACAATGGATATCCCGTTTACACATTCTTGTACGGTGATACAACAGCATACAAGATGTATTTCGTTGTAAATGAAGGCGAGCCGATATATTTTCGCGAGTTTGACAAGGATGTAAGAGAGTATACGGTCGAACTGACATGCGCGGATTCGGATGCTGTAATTACACTGGATCCGTATATAACCAATTTTGCTAAAGTCATCAGATCAAACAACGCGAATTTAGCAGAAGGACAGATGTCTGCCAGCGTGGAGATCCGCGCTCCAAACTGGCTGACCGGTTATTATAAAATTACTTTTGTCATCGGAGAACACAGCTATGGAGACTACGTCTCCAATAATGACCAGACCTGCACCACTGACGGGACCAAAACACGTACCTGTACGATCTGCGGGCACAAAGAAACCATCACAGACGAAGGCTCAGCGGACGGTGTGACTCATACCTGGGGTGCCTTTACATTCAATAATGACGCGACATGTACTCAGGACGGGACTTGGTCGGCAACATGCACCGAGTGCGGGGAGTCTCATACCGAGACTAAGATAGGGTCGGCACTGGGACACACCCATGGTGGACCTGTTCTTATACAGGAACAAACTTATTTCCGGGACGGTATAATGGAAACCCGTTGCACAGTGTGTAATGAATTACTGGAAAGAGTAATACTGCCGCAACTGATCGATGATATTCAGCCTGAAGGCGAAATAACGATCGGCGTAAATAAGTGGAAAGAGTTTCTGAACGGACTGACATTCGGATTATTGTTCAAAGAGACTGTTACAGTAAATATCACAGGAAGTGATTCCGAAAGCGGTCTTGGTAAGACATATTACTATAAATCTTCGGGTGAGCTCGGATTAACAGAATTGATGGCTCTGACGGGAGATGATTGGACCGAAGGGACCGGATTTACTGTATCACCGACTGAGAAATTTGTTGTTTATGCTAAGATCACTGATAAAGCCGGTAATTTGAGCTTTTTGAATTCTCAGGGCATTATAGTTGATGATCAGGCTTCAACACTGAATGTGTCTTATTCATATGACGGGGTATGGACATCGAACGGATCGGCTGTGATAACTGTGAATGCTTTTGACGAGGCAGGCGAGCTAGGGGTATTGAAATCTGTTACCTATTCTGTTAACGGAGGTGTTGCGCAGATACCCGGTGATATCCACAGCTTTACCATCGGTGATCTTCCTGACGGAGACTATGATGTAGTTATCACTGCTACGGATCTTGATGATTTAATGACAACCGCTACAGTAAGGGTGAAAATGGACACGGTTGATCCGGGACTGGTGCTGACGGGGAATACTGACAATTACAGAACTTCGGATACCATTGTGATCACTCCTGAAGAAGGTTTGTCCGGTGTTGCAAAAATAGAACTGGAAAAGCAAGGAAGCGGCGGGGTCCTGGATATCACTGATATTTATCAGAGCGGATACGAGATCGATTCTAACGGGACTTACCGCGTCCGACTAACAACCGGAGCAGGGAAAACAGTGATGCGTGAGATCATTTACAATAAGATAGATCCTGCAAAGCCGGTGGTTTCTGTCAATACAAACGGTTACACAGACGGAAACTGGGCTGTTTCCGATGTTACTCTTGAAATCGTGAATACAACAGCCAATATCGGTGAAACTACGCTCGAATACGCTATCGGTGAGGGAAACTACGTACCTTATATAGGTGCTGTGGTCGTTTCAGAGGATACCACAGGTATGACATATAAATTCCGGGCGACAAGCGCAGCAGGAGTTGTAAGCGATGTGGTACCGGTATCTGTGAAGCTTGACAGAACTGCTCCATCGGGAGAGATAACTCTTGGTTCGAGTATCTGGAATACGTTCCTGAACAACATCACCTTCGGACTGTTTTTCAAAGAAACGCAGACAGTGTATGTTGAAGGGAGCGATGATACAAGCGATATAGCTTCAATTGAGTATCAGGTCATTAAAAACGGAGCAGTGTTCGATCCGAACAGCGGCTGGACAGAAGGTGCGGAGCTTACGGTCACTCCGGACAATACGGCTGTTATATACGCAAAAATCGTCGACAATGCCGGAAACGCGATCATTATCAATTCAGAAGGCCTTGTTGTGGATGCCTCCGCTCCGGAACTTGACTCTTCTTATGATAAAGACGGTCAGTGGACAACGGATACTGATGCTGAGATCGCTGTTACTGCCGCGGACTCAGCGGACGGACTGGATGTGCTGGACAGTGTTTCCTATACCATTGGCAACGGTGTTGCTATCATACCTGCCGATTCAGGGAGTTTTACGATTGGCGATCTGCCCGATGGTCAGTATCAGGTCGTCATAACTGCTGTCAATAAGTCCGGGGTTTCTGCAATAAGTACGATTTCCGTGAAAAAGGACGCTGTTGTTCCGAGCATATCTGTATCAGGAAACACCATAGACTATAAGCCCTCTGATGAAATAACGATCGAGGTTTTGGCAGGTGTTCTGAATGCTGCGGTTGTTGAAGTGAAGAAGGACGGCGGCTCCTGGACGGATATCACTTCGGTATATATGGATGGGTACAGAGTCGATGCCAACGGTACATATACTTTCCGAGTCACCAACGGTGCGGGAGTAGCAGCTGAAGATACTATCGTCTATACTAAAATCGATCTCGCTAAACCCGTGGTCGTTCTGGACTCGCACGATTACACGGACGGAAGCTGGTCGACTGGCGACGTGACACTGGAGATATCGAACAGCACCGCGAACCTCGGGGATACGGTCCTGGAGTACGCTGTAGATGGCGGAAACTATTCTGCTTATACGAGCGCGATCGTTGTCTCGCAGGATACGACGGGAACGGTTTACAGCTTCAGAGCGACAAGTGCTGCCGGTGTTGTGAGCGACGTGGTTTCCATTACTGTTAAAGTCGACAAGACAGTGCCTTCTGCTGAGATAACACTTGGAGAGAACAGATGGAATACATTTTTCAATAACATCACTTTCGGTCTGTTCTTTAAAGAAACACAGGTCATCAATATTGATGATTCTGATGACTGCAGCGGTATCAGCAGTGTGGAGTATCAGATAGTTGAAAGTGAAAACGCGTATTATCCGAACGGGGAGTGGAACACAGGCGATACGCTGAGCATAGATCCCGAGAGCAAAGCTATCGTTTTTGCCAAAGTAACAGACAACGCCGGCAATACGATCGTGGTAAATTCGATAGGAGTAGTCGTCTACACCGATTCCGCAATAGCTGAAGACCATGCTGAATTTGACCTTGATCCGGAGCGTGAAGGACACAGGGATATCGACGTCACTATCACCTTGAACGGCAACACTATCAGAACGATAACATTCGGCGATGAACTGCTGGTTGAAGACCGGGACTACGCAGTCAACACCAGCGGAGATACTGTGACACTGAAAAAGGAGTACCTCGCCACGATCGTCAGCGGAAACATTGAGCTCGTGTTCAATTTCGATCCGATGGGTGAGACCTATGCAGATGAGCCGGGAAATGAACGGCCGTCGACCGCGGTATTCTCCATTGATCAGCTGATACATGCAGCTGTACCAGTTTTGACTGACGACTTGTCTGAGGAGGATAATGCCTCTTATGCAAAAGGCGATTCCGCGGCTGTTCTTTCTGTTGAAGGCGGAGCGGATGATGATGGCGAGATCAGTTATCAATGGTTCTGCAACGATTCGGAGATCGAAGGTGCAGTAAGCAGGGAATATGCTCCGATTACCGATAATACAGGCAAATTTGTGTATCACTGCGTGGTGACAAATACGAATGATTCTGTCAACGGCGATACTGCTGCTTCGGCAGAAAGCGGTTCTGCAGTGATTCTGGTCAGCAGTTCACAGATCGATCCGCCGATAATCGGTGAGGGAGCTCCGCAAGCTACTGTACTGAGCGACAGTGAAACTTTACTTGAAGACACCCTGACTGAAGAGGACAGATCGAATCTTGATAAGGGATATAATATTTCTGTAGCTCTGAAGCTTGATCTTGTTGAGGGAGATATTTCAGGTGATGATAAAAATGTTGTTGACGCTGCACTGGATGGCTTTATGGTCGGAGTTTATCTGAACATTTCGATCGTCAAGACTGTGACAGATGAAAACGGAAACGAAACCGTTACCGCTATTGATGAGCTTGCACATCCTATCAGATTCGTTATCGCGATCCCGGAAGAATATCTTGAGACCGGCAGGAGCTTTATGGTCATAAGGCTGCATGACGGTGTTGCTGAGGTGCTTGAAGACACTGATGACGATCCTGCTACCGTCACGATCGAATCCGACTGCTTCTCGGTCTACACTTTGGCGTATAAAGACGCTGCACCCGGAACCGGAGAACGCGGTGTTTGGCTGAGTTTTGTGATCATGTTGGTTTCGTTGTGCGGCGTGATATTGATTTTTAGGAGAAAAAGGAAACCGGATCACAGCCATACTGTGTGATAAATTCTTGCAAAATATCTCCGTTATAAATGATCATCGAAAGAAGCCGATTATTTACAATTGGCTTCTTTTCTTTTCTTTTTATACATGTTTTATATAGTAAAATAGTAATATGCGGAGGTAGACAGAATGATCAGAATGAAAAGAGTATTCTCTTGGTTTGTTGGAACAGTATGTATAGGCATGACGCTTGTCATGTGCGGATGTGATGAACCGGGTGTTTCTTTTGAACTTGATACAGCTGTTGGGAAAGCTATTCTTGAGGATAACAAAGATTCATATCTAAAGGATGCATTTACTAAAATCTCCGGCAGCGGAACGATTCCTGCTGTTTTGAACTTTGATGCTGAAGACGGAGATGGTTTTGAAAAATCAATAAGAGAAATGTTCCCGATCAAATATCGCGGTCATGCCATGAGAAATTCTGACAGCGACAGGGAAGAATTAGAATTTCAAGAATATGAGTATGCTCAGGAGTATCTGATAAATAGATCAGAACCAGAGGAATAAAACATCGATTTGAAGTATAATTGTATATTGATCATGTATGATACAGGGGAATGTCATTAAGGAGCTGAGATGGACCGGAATTTGCTTGAAATCGATGGGGTAACGAAATATTACGGGGATAACCATGTCCTTAAGAATGTATCATTTGACATCAGAGACGGGGAATTTCTGACCCTGCTGGGACCTTCAGGCTGCGGCAAAACAACATTGCTTCGCTGCATTGCGGGTCTTGAGAAAATCGATTCCGGAGATATTTTACTCAAGAACGAGTCGATCAAAGCTCTACCGGCAAATAAGAGGAATGTAAACACGGTTTTCCAGAATTATGCACTCTTTCCGCATTTGAATGTGCGGGACAACATCGCCTACGGTCCACGGGTAAAGAAAAGCATGAGCAGATCCGAACTGGAGGCCAAAATCGGTGAGGTCCTGGAGCTTGTTAAGATGAAAGGTTATGAGTCCAGAATGCCTCAGGAACTGTCAGGCGGTGAAAAACAAAGGATCGCTATTGCCAGAGCCCTGATCAACAAACCTGACACACTGCTTCTGGACGAACCGCTGGGAGCTCTTGATCTCAAGCTGCGTAAATACATGCAGAAGGAGCTCGCTCACCTTCAGAGAGAAGCTAAGACTACTTTTGTATATGTAACACACGATCAGGAGGAAGCCCTGAATATGTCCGACAGGATCGCGGTCATGGACAAAGGGACGATCTTGCAGATCGGAAGCCCTTCTGAAATTTACAACGAACCGGCAGACCTTTTTGTCGCTTCATTTATAGGTGACAGGAACATAAGTCAGGTTACCGTAGTGGAAAAAAATGACGACCATGTAACGATCCGTCTGGGAAGCAACGTTATAAATGTCAGATGCTCCAACAAGGCAGGTTGTGATTTTAAATCCGGTGACAAAGCTTATCTGGCAGTTCATATGGATAAAATGAGGATCGCTTGCGAGCAGGCTCTCGACACCCTTAAAGGAAAAGTTGGATCGATACATTATGCCGGTTCACAGATAAGGATCGAGATCGATGTGGACGGCAGCGATTTTACAGTCATCGAATATCAGAAGAACGAGTGTCTGTGTGGTGAAGGCGACACTGTCTGGCTTTCCTGGGAAGAAAAAGGCGGAGTTTTACTGCCCCTGCTGCCTCTGCCCGGAGGGCTGTCAGTATGAAAAACAGAGGGATCACAACCAGTAAAATCAAGAATAACGCACCGGCGATCCCCGTACTTGTATGGGTCGGATTTTTTGCCGGAGTCCCGCTGGTATTTGTTCTGGTCATAAGTTTTCTGACCCGGGACAGCCTCGGAATCATCGTTCTTGAATTCAGTACTGAGAATTACAGAAGAATATTTGAACCTGTATACCTTAAGATCTTTTTCAATTCTTTCCTGCTAGCAGGCCTGACAGGCGTTGTCACACTTGTGATCGGTTATCCGGTCGCTTATATTACTTCAAAGCTGAAGGGCAGGCAGAGAACATTGACGATCGGTCTTATAATGCTCCCGTTTTGGATCTCAAGCCTTCTCAGGACATATGGATGGAGGATCCTTCTTGATTACAAGGGAATAATCAACAATATACTGACCGGTCTTGGAATAACGAATGAGCCTGTTACCATGCTGGGAACCTTTGCAGCGTCACTTGTCGGAACTGCATATATGCTCATACCATTTATGATCATTGCGGTCTTCAATTCCGTGGATAAGCTTGACCGGTCGCTTTTGGAGGCATCCTATGATCTGGGTGCAGGCAAACTGAAGACTTTCAGAAATATAACGCTGCGCCTGACGCTCCCGGGAATAGCCGGCGGATTCACCCTGGTTTTCATTCCTGCTTTAGGTCTGTTTTTCATATCGGACATTCTTGGAGGCGGACAGACAGTTTATCTGGGGAACAAGATCAATGAACTGATCGGCAGGGGGAGGAACAAACCTCTTGCGGCGGCCATGTCGATTGCCATGGTGCTTTTTATCACGCTTGTGATCTACATATACACCAAGGTATCCAAAGAAGAAGTGGGAGGTTTGCTATAGTATGAAAAAGACAGGCAAGCTTTCCTCGACATATCTTCTGGCTTTCTTTGCATTATTATACCTGCCCGTACTCAGTGTCATTTTATATTCATTCAACAAAAGCCCTTCCACAGCGCAATGGACGGGCTGGACATTTGACTGGTACAGGGAATTGCTCGGTGATCCTGTTATTGCGGACAATTTGAAAAACAGCCTGACCGTGGCTTTGCTGACAGCACTCCTTTCCGCCGTGATTGGTACCTTCGCTGCAATTATCTCCATGAATCTTACAAAAAACATGAA
>JAQVYV010000003.1 GCA_028708525.1 Eubacteriales bacterium | reverse complement strand
TACAGAACGATGTTAAGGTTTATGAGACCGGATGCATGGGAACCTGCTCTGTAGGACCGGTAATGCTTGTTTTGCCGGAAAGGACTTTCTATACTGAACTGACGCCTGATATTGCCGCGAAAATAATTAGAGAACATATCGGCAAAGGCAGGATATTGGATGAATACACATTCTGGGATAAATCGCTGAATAAGAGAATACCTTGTATCGATGACATTGATTATTTTCAGGAGCAGGTCAAGATAGCATTGCGCAATTGCGGTGTTATAGAGTATGGCAAAATAGATGCCTACATAGCCGCTGATGGATACTTTGCGATAGCCGGGATTTTAGCGAATGAGGCACCCAAGGACGTTGTTGAGACTGTCAGACGATCAGGTCTCAAAGGGCGCGGAGGTGCAGGTTTTCCGACAGGAGTGAAGTGGGAATCAGGTCTTCGCGCTGTGAGCGACAGGAAATTCATAGTCTGTAATGCCGATGAAGGGGACCCCGGAGCTTTCATGGACAGAAGTATTCTCGAAGGTGATCCTCATTCGGTGATAGAAGGAATGATGATAGGTGGATTTGCCATCGGTGCAACCATGGGTTTTGTTTATGTCAGAGCCGAGTATCCGATAGCAGTAGAACGCCTTGAAGCTGCGATCGGAGAAGCAAGAAAGAACGGGATACTCGGGAAAAATATATTTGGGAGCGGCTTTGATTTTGATATCGAAATAAGGATCGGTGCAGGAGCGTTCGTATGTGGTGAAGAAACATCACTCATGGCATCTATCGAAGGCAAAAGGGGCGAACCACGACAGAAGCCGCCATTTCCTTTCCAGAGAGGGCTTTACCATTGCCCAACTATAATAAATAATGTTGAAACATTAGCATCTGTTCCTCCGATCATACTGAATGGAAGCGATTGGTACACAAAATACGGGACTGCTTCCAGTAAAGGTACTAAGGTTTTCGCGCTTGCAGGGGACATAGTCAATACAGGTATTGTTGAAGTGCCGATAGGTATGCCGCTTGGGGATATCCTGTTCAAAATAGGCGGCGGGATGCGAGACGGAAAGAAGTTTAAAGCAGCACAGATCGGAGGGCCTTCAGGAGGCTGTATCACTCCGGATAATCTAAATGTATCTACAGATTATGAGACTTTATCCAAGCTTGGTGCGATCATGGGTTCCGGTGGACTAATTGCTATGAATGAAGATACATGTATGGTCGATACAGCTAGGTTTTTTATGGATTTTATTCAGGACGAATCATGCGGTAAGTGTGTAGCTTGTCGGATAGGGACTAAGAGAATGCTTGAGATCCTGGAACGGATCACTAGAGGAGAAGGTCAGGAGGGTGATATCGATCTTCTGATCGAACTTGGAGAAACCATTAAGGATACTGCTATGTGTGGTTTGGGTCAAACTGCACCAAACCCTGTTCTGAGTGCTATAAGATATTTCAGAGAGGAATTTGAAGAGCACATCAGAGATAAATACTGCAGGGCAGGTGTATGCAGTGAGCTCTTTATATCTCCGTGTGAGAATGCTTGTCCTGCGGGTATAAATGTTCCCGGTTATCTTGCTCTTGTTGCTGCCGGAAGATTCATGGACGCATATGAGCTTATTCGCCAGGAAAATCCATTTCCGGCTGTGTGTGGAAGGATCTGTACCAGACCGTGTGAGAGCAAATGCAGAAGAGGTTCTCTTGATGAGGCACTTGCGATATGTGATCTTAAAAGATTTGTTGCGGATTATGCTCATGCTCACGAAGAACCTTATTCCCGGGAACTTGTCTTTCCTAAGAACGGCAGAAAGATAGCGGTTATCGGCGGAGGAGCGTCCGGACTTACATGCGCACATTATCTGGTTAGGATCGGATATACAGTTGATGTATTTGAATCTGAGGACAGAGCCGGTGGTGTTCTGACTTACGGTATACCGGAGTACAGACTTCCTAAGGATGTTTTCGGTCATGAGATAGATCTTGTAAGGCAGGAAGGTGTGAACATTCTCCTCAATACCGAGGTAGGCAGGGACATAAGTTTTGCTGAACTTCGCAGAAGGTATGATGCAATTTATATATCGACCGGTACACAGTTTCCGCAGAAAGTAAATATCCCGGGCGAGGATCTCAGGGGTGTCATACACGGTATAAATTTCCTTAAGCAAGTCAACACGAATAAATTGACCAGACTTAATGGAACAGTTGTAGTTGTAGGTGGTGGAAATACTGCGATCGATTCTGCAAGGACCGCTCTGAGACTGGGAGCGGATAAAGTTCTGATCCTTTACAGGAGAACGATCGATGCCATGCCTGCTTATGAAACTGAGATTTTAGAAGCGATGGAGGAGGGCGTAGAGATATTGGAGCTTACAGCACCTGTTGAGTTTTTAGCCGGTAAAAACAGGAATGTTGCTTCGGTAAGATGTGTCAAAATGCGAAGGGATGTTTTCGATAAGACAGGAAGGAGAAAGACCGTTCCTGTAGAGGGTTCTGAGTTTGTTCTGGAAGTTGATACAGTCATACCTGCAGTAAGTCAGTACTCTGATTTGCCTTTTATCAAGAAAACGGATATCGGAGTTACTCCGTGGGGGACGTTTGTTATCGATAATTCAACAATGATGACAACTATGGAGGGGGTTTTTGCCGGAGGAGACGTAGCCAGGGGACCTGATACAGTTATACAAGCGATCGCTGACGGTAAACTTGCGGCTAAATCGATAGACAAATATCTAGGAGGGAGCGGTAAACTTAATAAGGGAGACAGGATCGACATACCGAAGGCCTTCGATGATGATGATGTTGTTGCCCTGGAGAGATTTCCGGTCGAACTGCTGGAGCTTGATAAGAGGAAAGGAAGTTTCAACGAGGTCGTTATCGGCTACCACAAGCTTGTTGCTATGGCTGAAGCTTCGCGCTGCCTGCGCTGTGACAGGAGGGAAGAAAGATGAAGGTGAATCTTACTATTAATAATATGCCGCTTACGGTAGATGACGATCTTACGATAATGGAGGCAGCAAGGATCAATGGAATCAGGATACCAAATCTGTGTTATTTGGAGGATATACATGAGTTTGGTTCATGCCGCATCTGTGTTGTTGAAGTCAAGGGTGCTAAAACACTAATGGCTTCTTGTATTACGAAAGTTACGGAAGGGATGGTCGTCCAGACGAATTCTGACAGAGTGAGGAAAGCGCGAAAAGTCTTGTATGAGCTTATTTTGTCAGACCATGCTAAAGCATGCCTTTCATGCAAAAGAAATCAGAGCTGTGAACTGCAGTCGCTTGGAAAGACGCTGGGGATCGAACAGACAAGATTCGAGGGGGAGTATTCTGCTTATCACTGTGATTCCAGCGTTGCTATCGTTAGAGATATGAACAAGTGTATACTTTGCAGAAGATGTATAACGGTATGTAAAAGGATCCAGGGTGTCCAGGTGCTGGGTGCACAGAACAGAGGGTTCAAGAGCGTTGTTGGCCCTGCGATGGCGTTACCGCTTGCGGATATAAATTGTGTTTTCTGCGGACAATGTACAGTAGTTTGTCCTGTAGGTGCTTTGAAAGAACGTGATTCGATACCCCAGGTATGGGATGCGATAAATGACAAGACCAAGAGAGTCGTTGTACAAGTCGCTCCTGCTGTAAGAGTTGCGCTTGGTGAAGAATTCGGTCTGCCTCCGGGCACATCTGTAACAGGCAAAATTGCTGCAGCACTGAGAAGACTGGGATTCAGTGATGTTTTCGACACAAATTTCGCTGCCGATCTTACGATCATGGAGGAAGGAACCGAGTTTCTGGAGCGATTGAAGAAGAAATTTTCCGGAGCATCTGTTGCTTTGCCTATGGTAACCAGCTGCAGTCCGGGCTGGATCAAGTATATCGAACATAATTTCCATGGACAACTGGACAATCTTTCAACTTGTAAATCGCCGCATATGATGCTGGGAGCTTTGATAAAGTCTTATTATGCGAATATTATCGATACTGCTCCTGCGGATATGTATGTTGTTTCTGTTATGCCTTGTACCGCTAAGAAATTTGAGATAACAAGGGATGAAATGAGAAATGATTCGCTCGCGAATGTTGATGCTGTTCTTACTACAAGAGAACTTGCTGCTATGATCAAGGAAGCCGGCGTTGATTTCCTGAATCTTCCGGATGAGGATTTTGATGATCCCCTGGGATTGTCGACGGGTGCAGCCGATATTTTCGGAGTCACGGGCGGTGTTATGGAGGCTGCTCTCAGGACGGTTTATGAGCTGATAACAGGACGTGAACTGCCTTTTGTAAAATTGCATGTTACGCCTATCGTAGGGTTGGATAGCGTTAAAGAAGCTGAAATACTGATTTCTAATCCGTTGGATAAGTTCAGATTTCTTGAAGGTGTGACCGTGAAAGTTGCTGTTACGAGTGGGTTGAAAGGAGCGCGCCAGCTTATGGAACAGATCCGTGATGGTAAGTCTCCTTATCACTTTATTGAAGTGATGGGGTGCCCGGGAGGATGCATTACGGGTGGCGGACAGCCTCGGTCTTCCGATCCTCGTGTAAGGGTGAAACGGCTTAAAGGGATGTATGATGAGGATGAAAAGAAGACTCTTCGTAAATCTCATGAGAATCCTTACATTGCTACTATATACAAGGATTTTCTGAAGACACCGGGTAGTCACAGATCACACGAACTGCTGCATACTCATTATGTAAAACGGACGTGGTGATAAACGGTAATCTTTGGGACAGGGGTAACCCCATTTTTCCGGTTGATGAACAGGGACGGAGATTGAAACTCCGTCCCTACTCGATATCTTTCACTATATACTAATTAGAAAATTTATGCTATTTGCGTTTATTAACTGCAGGAACAACGGTTGCAGCTGCTCCGATAATTAATAACAATTGAAGAGGAATTCCCGGATCGGATGTTTGCGGTGAAATGTCAGGCAATGCAACAGTCAGGACATCGTCATTGAGAGTCACTACGATATCTATAGTGATGCCTTTGACAGATATAACTGTACCTTGAACTGCGTCTTCAGAGCCTTGTACTATTTCAATGTCCAATGATGCAGCGATCGTAGTTCCGTCAGCTTCATACACTATTATGGTGTGCTCTCCGACAGGTACATCAACAAAGGTAAACTCACCGGATGCGTTAGTTGTAGCAGTAAGTATATTGCTGTGGATCTCAACTTTCCTGTTACCAACAGGATCGCCATTCTGATCAATGACTTTCCCGGTAAGACCGATCGTTTCCTCAGGAGTTAGAGTCGGTACAGCAGTTGGTACAGCAGTTGGTACTGCTGTTGGCACAGCTGTTGGATCCGGAGTCGGTGAAACTTCGATCTCATCGTATACTGCGTAGAAAGTCATATCGGAATCGATTTCGAAAACAGCCCCTTCTGAATATGCCGTACCTTCACCATCTGCTGCTGTGTTCCACTCGGAAAATTCGAAACCTTCTTTGCTGAAAACATTATTTGCTACAGTTACTTCGCTTCCTGCAATATATGGGCTTGAAGCATCTGTAAGTTCTCCTGAACCACCGTTGCCATCATATGATACATAATACTGCGCTGCCGTGACGATTGCTTTCGCCATTTCGCTTATGTCAGAAACGAACTCAATGTCAGCGACATCTGTTATTGTCTGGCATGCAGGTTCGAGAAACTCAACATCGACAACATATCCATTTTCAGGTGTTACGATCAATGTATCTTCAAGAAGTATAGATGAATGTATTTCACCGTCATCTCCGGCAAAAACAGCTGCATATCCATATTCTGCACACGATGCATCTACATTTGCCTGGTCGAGAGTTATATCTCCGCCCGTAGGTTCCTCATATTCACCGGAGCAGTAATAACCTGTTACCAATCCGAATTTAGCTCCGTATGCTTCAAGCGTGCTGTTTACTATCGAGATGCTTACCCCGGACATGATACCAAAACCTTCATAATCTGCAAGCATACCTGTATCGTAAAGAGCATTAAGTTCTAATCCGCCTGCTTCAGCAAGTCCGATGACCTGAACGTTCCGGCAGTCGGTGAAATTTGCTGACCCCCATGTTTTAAGTCCTTTGTCACCACCTATAAGCGTTAATGAATCTACATCAGTTGCCGTGAAATCACCGTATACAGCAGCTGCATTGTAATCCTCTGCACTTATAAAAACATTTTCGCATTCTGAAATATCAAAATCACCATTCGCTCCGGTACTCATGCCTCCATCGTTTTCCGGACCCGCTCTGACACCGTTATACGAACCGGTTATTGTAAGATCATCAACAGCGCTTACCAGAACATCACCTGAATTTCGAATACCGGAACTATAAGCATCTAAAGAGAAAGACCCGCAGTTTGTTATGGTAACATTAGCCATTGCACCTGTGTTGAAATAATCCGGATCGGTAGGACCCGCTCTAAGTCCGGACCCGTCTGTTGATCTGATGATAACAGATCCGATATTATCGAAAAGAATATCACTCAAAGTCCGGACAGTGCTTTCGTATGATGTCAGTGAAACTACTGTACAGTTAGTAACCGAAACATTACCCATTGCACCGCTGTAAAGATCGCCGTCATCATCCGGTCCCGCTCTTATAGCAGCGTATCCGTCTGTGAAAAAAGTAAGAGTCCCGACGTTATCTATGATCACATCACCGATAGCTCGTATCGGAGCATTGTAAGATTCTATATCTACCGTTGTGCAGTTTAAAATCGAAACTGAGCCTTCTGATTCTGCTTCTGTGCTTGAGCCGATCCCAACTCTCAAACCGCAGTAATCGTCGCTCCTTATCGTCAATGCTCCAAGTCCGTCAAAAATCAAATCACCCACTACTCTGAATCCGTGGCCATCAGCCATGACTCGCAAGTCACCTGACCCGCTTACTTCAAGATCACCGTAGCATTTGATCCCCTCCCCGTTATCATTGCTAATGATGTTATTGGATGCCGGAGAAACAGCGATAGATGTACCTTCAGGCAGCATTAGTGCCTGATCGCCTGTTGAGCAAATAAGATTAAGTCCGTTTAAAGTCAATATCAAGTTCTGTGCATCCCAAATCCATTCGCCTCCCGCAGGTTCTTCGGGAAACATAGGGTCTTCAGGGTCAAGCGTGAAGTCAAGAGGAGTAGTGTAAGTCGTTGCCAAAACAGAACTTGTTGGTATGAAAGCACTGAAGGATGTCAGCAAAGCCAGCGAGATAATAATTGCCAGAAATCTGTTTCTGATTTTCTGTTGCATAGTTTACCTCCTAAGATAACTGTTTGTTGGGGTTTGTTGCGATAACTATTGAATATAGCAGATAGATGAGAGAGTCCGGATCACCCCCTCGAAAAAGATATGAAAATCATTAATTGTATTAATCTAAAGACAGTATACGCCGTCGATTGTGGTTTGTAAAGTGGTTATGCCGATGAGGAGGCCGATGGGGACGGGGGTTTTAAACCCCCGTCCCCATCGGCCGGAAATTATGTTAAGATTACCTTGTTACTAGCTTATTACTAAATTACTAAATTACTAACACCGGAGGAGGCTAAAATGAACAAGAAAGTTATAGTTATCGGAGCAGGGATCGCTGGTTTGTCTGCAGCGATACGTTTACAGAAAGTCGGCTATGATGTTGAGATATTTGAACAGGAGGTAATGCCCGGAGGTAAGATGCATCAGCTTATGGCCGATGGACATACATTTGATGTAGGTCCTACTCTCGTAATGATGCCTTCTGTATATAGAGAAGTATTTGAGCTTGCCGGCAGAGATCCTGATGATTATATTCCAATGACCAAACTCGACCCGATGTACGAGGTGTATTTTAAAGATAAGCAATACAGACATTACAGAATCAGTTCCGATCTTGTTGATCTTATGGAAATGGTAGAGAAGAAGGGTCCTGAAAATGCGAAGGGATTTCTGGCTTATTTGGCTGAGATATACAGCAGATATCAGGTTGCACTGGATCATTTCATTTCGAGACCATTTAGAAAAAGGTCGGACATATACAATCCGAAGATGATAAGACAGGCTTTGAAACTGAAGACGTTTGATAGTGCCGATCATATGATGGCTTCATTTATGCCGGATAAGGATCTGCAGCAGATGCTTAGTTTTCAGACCTTGTACATTGGTGTGTCACCGAAGAAAGGACCGTCACTATACAATATTATTCCTATGATTGAACTGCTTTACGGAGTTTGGTTCGTTAAAGGCGGGATGCATACTGTAGCGGAGAAGATGGCAGAGCTTTTCGAAGAATTAGGCGGCAAAATCAACTACAATACACGGGTAGATGGCATCGTGATAGAAGAGAATAAAGTTAAAGGAGTATCAATCAGAGACAAGGTAACTGAAGCAGCATATGTTGTTTGCAATGCGGATTTCCCATATGCCATAACTGAACTGGTAAAAGAACCGAAGGCAAGGGGAAGATTCACACCGGAAAAAGTTGATAAAATGGATTACTCATGTTCATGCCTGGTTTTCTATTGGGGTGTTGATGGTGAGTGCGAGGAACTGGCGGCTCATACGTTTATCATATCTAAAGATCTTGATGATAATCTGGAAAGAATATTTGACGGAAGACTTATCGAAGATCCGTCGATATATCTGCACATCCCTTCGAGAGTCGACAGAGATATGGCTCCGTCCGGGAAATCGAGTTTCTATGTCCTTGTACCGGTATCTGAACTTGAAACAGCTAAATATGAATGGACCGAAGAGACGATAGAACATTACAGGAACAGTGCTTTGGCAACACTGCAGGAAATTCCTGGGCTTTCGGATCTGAAAGATAGAATTACAACTGAATTGATTTTTACACCGAAGGATTTCAAGAAACATTTCAGCGCTTATCGTGGAGCTACTTTCGGATTGCAGCCTACTTTACGGCAAAGCAATCACTGGAGACCTCAGGCCAAATCGATGGAGTGCGAAGGACTCTATTTCACAGGAAGCAGTACTCATCCCGGTGCAGGAGTACCAATAGTGATCGAGAGCGGAAGGATCTGTGCTGAAGAACTGCGCAGGGATGAACCGGAGGATGATTTCAAATGATCGTTTCTGAAGCATCATATGCTAAAGCTGTTGATATTATGAAGGAAAGAGCTGTCAGCTTTTATCATGCATTCAGCAATCTCCCGGAAGAAAGGTTCAGAGGAGTTGCCGCGGTTTATGCTTTTTGCAGAACTGCAGACGATATAGCGGATAACGAAGATGATGGTATAAGCAGTGATAACAGAGACGTTAAACTGAATGAGCTTGAAGCAGCAGTAAGGTCTTTATATGCAGATCCGGATAATACCGACATATCAGTTTCCGGAAAATATGGAGCCTGGCCCTGGTGGAATGCTTTTGCCGATACCGTGTGCAGATTCAATATTCCCCCGGATGGTTTTATGGAGCAGATAAAAGGTCAAAGAATGGATGTTTTTTTTGCCGGAATAGAGACCACAAATGATCTCATAAATTACTCTGCTGCTGTAGCGGGATCGGTAGGAATTATGATGCTTCCGATGCTTTCAGGAGTGAAAACTGAACAGATCCCTGAAGGGATGAGTGATGCCTGTAAGAAACTGGGTATAGGAATGCAGATTACTAATATACTAAGGGATGTCGGTGAAGACCTTAAGAAGAGAGGCCGCTTGTATTTACCATCTGATATGATGATTGAGCATGGATTAAAGAAAGAAGATCTTGTGAAAATAGTTTGTGATCCGGAGATATCAGAACCAGGAAAGACATCTGTTATCCCTGAAAACTTTATTAAACTTTGGGAAGATCTATCCGATAAAGCAGATAGGTTTTATGAACCTTATATGAAATACCTTCATCTTTTTCATCCTGACTGCAGAGTTCCGTTGGTAGCCGCAGCTCTTAATTATCATGCGATCGCAGATGCTGTGCGAGAAAGTGGTTATGATTGCTTTACTCGCAGAAATTATACTTCGGAACAGAAAAGAACAGAATTGTTATCCAGAGCATGTGAGATTTCAGGAATGTTGAACTAGATCAGCAATTGTGCGGTAATGCAGGAAATCTGTTATGAGATCATTCAATTCGACCCAGACCGGAAGAGTTTTACACTGAGATGATCTGCTGCAACTGTTGTCCGGTGAGCCGTTCAACTCGATACAACCTGCAGGAGCCAGGGTTTTCTCAGTGAGCTGAAGTATTTCATAAAGAGAATACTCTTCGGGTCTTCGGTTGAGTCTGAATCCTCCGTTTCTGCCATGTATTGCGTCGATAAGTCCGGCTTTCGAAAGAAGTGTCATTATGTTTTCGAGATATTTGACAGACAGATCCTGCGACGTAGCAAGATGTTTACCGGGAATATATCTGCAGCTTTCATAGCACAGAGCTAATTCTGCCATGACACGTAATGCATATCTGCCTTTGGTCGATATCAGCATCCGAAAACAACTCCGAAGGCCTGATCGAGGTCCGCTATAATATCATCGATATGTTCTGTACCGACAGATAATCTGATAGTTGACGGTCCTATTCCCGCATCCGACAGTTCCTGTGACGACAATTGGCTGTGGGTGGTCGATGCAGGGTGTATCACCAATGATTTGACATCAGCAACATTTGCAAGCAAGGAGAAAAGCTCAAGGCTTTCTGTGAATCTCTTAGCTTCATCGTGTCCGCCTGTGATGTCGAACGTGAAAATCGATCCGGCTCCTTTAGTAAAATATTTTCTGTAAAGCTCACCGCTATTTCCATCGTTAAGTGAAGGGTGCCCTACTCTTACAACATGGGGATGAGCTTCGAGATATGCAACGACAGTCAAGGCATTCTCCACGTGGCGCTCTACCCGCAGAGAAAGCGTTTCCAGCCCCTGTAACAGCAGAAACGAGTTGAATGGTGATATACATGCTCCCTGGTCTCTCATAAGTGTCGTACGCATCTTGATGATATAAGCAAGATCACCGCATGCCTGTGTGAATACTATTCCGTGATAGGAAGGGTTTGGTAGTGACAGTCCCGGAAACTTCTCTGAAGATGACCAGTCGAAATGCCCTGAATCAACGACGACTCCGCCCATGACAGTTCCGTGTCCGCCTATGAACTTTGTAGCAGAGTGGACAACTATATCTGCTCCGTGCTCAATAGGTTTCAGTAGAAAAGGAGTCGCGAAAGTATTGTCAATGATAAGAGGTATCCCGTGTCGGTGAGCGATTCCGGACAAAGTTTCAATGTCTGCAACATCCGAATTTGGATTACCGAGTGATTCGGCAAAAATCAACTTAGTTTTGCTTTGGACTGCGTTATCAAATGCTGAAGGATCAGACGGGTCGATAAATGTAACAGATATACCCTGTTCGCGAAGTGTGTTGGCAAAAAGATTGTATGTGCCTCCGTAGATCCGGGACGATGAAATGATATGATCACCTGCTGTTGCGATGTTCTGTATCGAATAACTTATCGCAGCAGATCCGGATGCAGTAGCCAAAGCTCCTGCCCCACCTTCAAGAACCGCAATTCGTTCCTCGAAAACAGAAGAAGTGGGATTCATCAACCGCGTATAAATGTTGCCGCCTTCCGTAAGTGAAAATCGTCCTTCAGCCTGAGCAGAGTCCTTGAAAACATATGAAGTCGTAGCATAGATCGGAACAGCTCTCGCATCGGTTGAAGGATCGGGGGATTCCTGGCCTGCATGTATCTGCAGTGTTTCAAAATGATATTTCCCACGTGATTCTATACTCATGAACATATACCTACCAATCTTGTAGATTGAAAGAATAATAACATCTGTATATTGAATGTGTCAATGATATGATTTATATTATTTCTGATGAATGACGAATATTCTAAAAGAAGAAAAGCTTTTTCGGTAATATCGATCGCAGTTCTTGTGCTATTTATCGCAGGGGGGACAGCTTTACTTTGGAGACCTGTGATGGAAAATTTCAGAGAACCTGAGCGTTTCAGAGAATGGATAGATGCAAGCGGGATGTGGGGGAAACTGGCTTTTGTAGGAGTTGTGATCCTCCAGGTGGTTTTCGCAGTGATACCCGGAGAACCGATAGAATTTGCTGCAGGGTATGCTTTCGGTGCTGTTGAAGGAACTTTGCTCTGTCTTGTAGGAATGGCTGCCGGCAGCATGCTTATTTACTGGTTTGTCAGACTTTTCGGGATGAAAATGGTCGAAGTTTTCATTAGCAGAGAGAAGATAGCCTCACTAAAATTTATTAGAGACAACCGGAACCTCAATACGCTTGTTTTCACTGTTTTCTTCATACCGGGTACACCGAAAGATCTGATGACTTATGCAATAGGGCTGACGCCGATGAAAGCAGGCACGTTCCTCATGATATCAACGATAGCTCGAATACCGTCTGTTATAACTTCAGCCATCGCAGGCGGTGCGCTTGGCGTTGACAGAGTTTGGGCGGCTGTTATGATTTATGCGGTAACCGGAGTCCTTAGCGTTGCAGGATTGATCGGTTACCGCAAATTAACAGGTGAGAAACATTGAAATTTACTTCGCATGCTTTCGTATAGCATCGCAAAGGAATTCAACGCTTCCGGGAGCGATAGCTTCATAGTATTTTGCAAATCTCTCATCACTCGTATAAGTCTGAGCCAAACCGATATGGCCTTCAGATGAATATGAGGGCCAGTAGAAGCAAAGCCATTCCTTGTGAAGTGTATAGACTTTGAACGCCAGTTCACCTGTCGGGTCACCTTCAGATGAGGCGATTCTGAGCACCGAAGCGAGCTCTTCGGAGAGTTGCTGTGTTTTATCGAAAACCTCCTGCGACATCCCCATGAGTTTTCTGTTGCTTTCTTTCACGGTTTCTTCACCATACTTAGCGCGTACCTCTTTACCGAATTTCTCTTCATTCTCTTCGAGGAGCTTTTGCTTGAACCCTTCAAATTTTTCAGTATCTTTCATTCTGATTTCTCCTTTCGATGCCAAAATAGTCTTTTCTACGTTACTGATAAGAATATCCAGGCGTTCTCTCTTATTGATAAGTTCTGTAAGATGACCTTCGAGGGAAGATAATCTGTCGAAATCTTCTGCACTTACAATTGCAGATATCTCTTCAAGAGGAACGCCTAATTCACGATAAAATAATATCTGCTGAAGAAGATCGACTTGTTCGGAAGCATATACGCGATATCCGTTGCTGCTTATCCGGCCGGGCTTAAGCAGTCCTATCTCATCATAATACCTCAGGGTGCGTGTCGTTATTCCTGCAATACGGGCAAGTTTATTAATACTGTACTCCATAAATCTTACCTCCCGATCGATCATGCGCATAGTATAGACTATTACGTTACGTTAATGTCAACGCTTTTTTTGTTACGGCAAAAAATTTATCTCACAAATTTAGTATCAGAAAAGATTCAAGTATTTACTTTTGCACAGACTTTCACAAATCCCCGAAAAACGGATTGACGCAGACGGTTTGATATGATACTTTTATATCGATAAAAAGATATCGATAAGAATACATCGATAGAAGGGAGGCCGGATAATATGAAGCACGTACCTATATCATTACAGCTTTACAACCGACTGACGAAATATCTCTACTACCTGGAGAATCTGGGAGATGATTCACCGGAAAATATTTCGGCAACAACGATCGCAAAGGAGCTTGATCTGAATGATGTGCAGGTTCGAAAGGATCTGGCAAGCATCAGTGACGGGGGAAAACCAAAGGTGGGATATGTGACAAAGGATCTTGCGGCAGATATTTCTCATTTCCTCGGACATGACAATACTTCTGATGCCATATTGGCAGGTGCAGGTAATCTCGGTAAAGCGCTTCTTAATTACGGGAACTTTAAAAACTATGGTCTTAACATAGTAGCTGCATTCGATACAGATCCGGAACTTGCAGGAAGTGAATGCAATGGGAAAATGATTTTGGCGTACAGGAAAATGAGTGATCTGTGTAAGCGTCTCAGCATAAAGATCGGAATCATAACTGTCCCTGCTGAATATGCACAGTCGGTCTGCGACACAATGACTGAGAGTGGTATAAAGGCGATATGGAATTTTGCGCCGGTCAATCTTAAAACACCTGATGATGTAGTAGTGAAGAATGAAGACATGGCCGCATCGCTTGCGGTTTTGATCAAAAAACTTAGCAACAGGGAGGGATAAAGTATGAAAACACTAAAAGCTCCGGTAGAGAAAACAACACAAACCGATACTAACAAAATTATAGATGAGTTGATCCGTAACGCTGAAAAGGCTTTGGTACAGTATCTTGACATGACACAGGAGCAGATCGACGATATCGTTCATGCAATGACTTTGGCCGGTCTTGGACAGCATCTTCACCTGGCTAAGTTGGCCTTCGAAGAAACCGGCCGTGGTGTGATTGAAGACAAAGTTATTAAGAACATGTTTTCAACTGAATACATCTGGCATGATATCAAAGATCAGAAAACGGTAGGTATCGTAGATGAGAACACGATGGAAGGATACATAGAAGTCGCAGAACCTGTGGGTATTGTTGCAGGTGTTACTCCCGTTACAAATCCGACATCGACTACAATGTTCAAATCTCTTATATGTACTAAAACACGTAACCCTATAATATTTGCTTTCCATCCTTCAGCACAGAAGTGTTCGGCTGAAGCAGCAAGGATACTCAAAGAAGCAGCTGTTGCACATGGCGCACCTGAACACTGTATTCAATGGATAGAGTCACCGTCGATGGAAGCCACATCATTGCTTATGAATCACAAGGGTATCTCAATGATCCTGGCCACCGGCGGAGCCGGGATGGTCAAGTCAGCTTACAGCGCAGGGAAGCCGGCTTTAGGTGTCGGCCCCGGGAATGTACCATGCTATATCAATAAGGATGTCAATGTCGCAAGAGCTTGTACTGATCTGATGATCTCGAAAACTTTCGACAACGGAATGATATGCGCATCAGAACAGGCAGTTATCGTCGATAAGGAGATACAGGCTGAGTTTGAACAATACATGAAAGATAACAACTGCTATTTTCTGAATAAGGAAGAGATCGGCAAGATAACGGATTATGTCATCAATAAGGAGAAAATGTCAGTCAATCCCGCACCGGTAGGTAAAAGCGCTGAATGGATCGCAGAGAAGGCGGGCATTAAAGTTCCGGCTAAAACCAAGATATTGCTGGCGAAGCTTCCTAAACCTTCGATCGAATACCCTCTTTCACTTGAAACTCTCATGCCTGTACTGGCGTACTTTGTCTGCAAAGACCATATCCAGGGCTTTGAATACGCGAAGAAAATGCTCGAACTCGGCGGACTTGGACACTCTGCAGTCATTCATAGTGATAACGAAGACCTTTGCGTGAAATACGGACAGGAAATGAAAGTCGGAAGAGTGATCATAAATTCGCCTTCATCTCACGGAGCGATCGGAGATATCTACAACACCAATACACCTTCGCTGACACTCGGCTGCGGTTCATTCGGCCGCAATTCAACAATAGCGAATGTATCAAGTGTAAACCTGATCAATAAAAAGCGAATAGCAAAGAGGAGGGTAAATATGCAGTGGTTCAAGATCCCGCCTAAGATTTATTTCGAGAAAGGTTCGATCAGTTATCTGGAGCATATGCCCAACATTACCAGAGCATTCATAGTTACCGATCCTGTTATGGTAAAGCTCGGTTATGTAGACAAAGTGCTTTACTATCTGAGGAAAAGAAAAGGATATGTGCACAGTGAGATTTTCACTGAAGTTGAGCCCGATCCGTCTGTTGAAACGATAGAAAACGGGGTTACTGCAATGAAGGCCTTTGAGCCTGACGTGATAATCGCTTTAGGTGGCGGTTCGGCTATCGATGCGGCAAAAGGAATGTGGCTCTTCTATGAAAATCCGGAAACGGATTTCGGTGGCCTCAAACTTAAGTTCCTTGATATACGTAAACGTGCATTCAATTTTCCTAACCTTGGCAATAAATCACAGCTTGTAGCAATACCGACTACATCAGGAACAGGATCAGAGGTTACGTCGTTTTCGGTCATAACCGACAAGAAGAACGGAAATATAAAGTATCCTCTTGCCGACTATGAACTGACTCCCGATGTTGCAATAATAGACCCGCAATTTGTCACTACAATGCCTAAACAGATCATTGCCGATACCGGTCTGGACGTCCTGACACACGCTATAGAAGCATATGTTTCGGTCCTGGCATCAGATTATACAAACGGACTTGCGATGAAGGCCATAGAACTGGTATTCAAGTATCTGCCGAGAAGCTATGCAAACGCGAATGACGAAGTTGCAAGAGAAAAGATGCATAACGCTTCATGTATCGCGGGCATGGCTTTTACAAACGCGTTCCTCGGAATAAATCACTCACTGGCGCATAAACTGGGAGGTGAATTTCACATTCCTCACGGCAGAGCCAATGCGATCCTGTTACCTCACGTAATAGCGTACAACGCTGCAAAACCCGAGAAATTCGCGATATTTCCGAAATACAGTGAATTTGTGGCTGACTATCGTTACGCTCAGATATCCCGTCAGCTTGGATTCGGCGGAAATACGCAGGAAGAGCAGATAGCTTCTCTTATCCAAGCAGTCAGGGAACTGATGGAAAAACTCGGTATACCTGAAAGTATTTCCGCATGCGGAGTAGATGAAGGTGAATACATGGCGAAAGTACCGCAACTCGCGGAAAACGCTTTTGAAGATCAGTGCACTACCGCAAATCCAAGATATCCGCTGATCAGTGATCTTGAAGAAATATATAGAAAAGCTTACTACGGCGAAAGGACGGATGTCAAAGATGAGAAATGATTTTCCGGTTAAGTTCGACAGAGTCTGTGAGGTTCTGGATAAACACAAATGCGATCCTAATAAGTTGATAGCGATCCTGCAGGAGGTCCAGGAGGAGTATAAGTACCTGCCTGAGGATATCATGACATATATCGCAACAGCGCTGGGCATTTCACCGGGCTCGGTTTTCGGAGTGGCAACATTTTATTCTCACTTCACCCTTGAACCAAAGGGCAAATACGTTATAAAGGTCTGCGACGGCACAGCTTGTCATGTCAGGAAATCAGAAGAGATCCTGAAGGTTCTGGAAAAGGAGCTTGGTCTTTCCGGTAGAAAGAAAACTTCCGATGACATGATCTTTACGCTTGAAACAGTTGCCTGCCTTGGTGCCTGCGGACTTGCACCGGTGGTAGTCGTAAATGATGAAGTACACGGATCAATGACAAAAGAAAAGACGATCGAGCTGCTGAACCGCATTCGTGAGCAAGAGAAACAGGAGAATAACAAATGACCGGATCGATACTGACAAAACAGATAATAGATCTTGACAAGACCAGAGAGATATATAAAGATGCGAGCGCGTCATACAAGTCACGGATAGTCATCTGTGCCGGTACCGGCTGTATGGCGAATGGGGCAATGTCTATATACAACAAATTCAGAGAGGTGATCTACGAACGCGGACTTAAAGTAGCAGTCATGCTGGATAAAGAAGAACACAAAGAAGACGATCGATGCGATAACGATTTTCTGCTTGTTGAAAGCGGATGCCAGGGATTCTGTCAGATGGGACCTCTTGTGACACTTTATCCTCAGAAAATATTGTATACGAAAGTTAAAACTTCAGATGTTGAAGAGATCGTAGACAGAACCCTCATAAAGAACGAATATGTCGACAGATTGCTTTATGAATGTCCGGATTCAAAACATCATGTCAGAGATATGGATAAGATACCTTTTTACGAAAGACAGAACCGGATAATGTTAAAACTTTGCGGACATATCAATGTTCATGATGCAGATGAGTACATTGCCAACGGCGGATACTTCATGGCGCGTAAATCAGTTCTTGAGATGACTGATACGCAAATATGCAAAGAGATACTTGATTCAGGCCTCAGAGGCAGAGGAGGCGGAGGTTTCCCGACAGGTAGAAAGTGGGACCTGACGCGGATCAATGAAAGCGATGTTAAATATGTAATATGCAATGGGGATGAGGGCGATCCCGGAGCATTCATGGATCGCTGTGTAATGGAAGGTAATCCTCACAGTGTTCTGGAGGGTATGATAATTGCAGCTATGGCAGTAAATGCGACTAAAGGCTATGTCTATGTAAGGACCGAATATCCTCTGGCGGTATCAAGACTAAAGACAGCTATCAGGACCGCGAGAGAAAACGGAATACTTGGTGAGCATATTTTCGGATCGGACAGGAGTTTCGATATCGAAGTCATGGAAGGTGCCGGAGCATTTGTTTGCGGAGAAGAAACAGCACTTATCGCTTCGATAGAAGGTAAACGCGGCATGCCTTCTATTAAACCGCCATTCCCGGCAGAAAAGGGATTATTCGGAAAGCCAACAGTTATTAACAATGTGGAAACTCTGGCTACTGTTCCTGTCATTCTTGAAATGGGAGCTGAGGAATACCGCAAACTCGGGACCGAAACATCCAAAGGAACTAAAACTTTCGCGCTGACAGGCCATGTGGCCAATACCGGGCTGATAGAAGTTCCTTTCGGGACAACTTTGAGAGAGATAGTCGGTGAGATAGGCGGCGGAGTCATCGATGATGACGGAAATAACTGCGGAGTGGATTTCAAGGCTGTACAGATCGGCGGACCTTCCGGTGGATGTCTTACGCAAGAACACCTTGATCTGCCCTTGGATTACGATAACCTCCGCGATGTAGGAGCTATGGTGGGATCCGGCGGACTTGTAGTAATGAATCAAAACACATGTATGGTCCAAATCGCCAGATTTTTCATGCAATTCACTCAGAATGAATCATGCGGGAAATGTGTGGTTTGCCGCGAAGGAACCAGACAAATGCTTGCTTTGCTGGACGACATAATCGAAGGGAGAGCTGATGCGGCGACTCTCGACCTTCTTGAAGAGTTAGCTAATACAGTTAAGATCGGGTCACTATGCGGCCTTGGCAAAACAGCACCAAATCCGGTACTGTCAACACTAAAGTATTTCAGAGATGAATACATCGCTCATGTTTATAACAAAAGATGCCCTACCGGAAATTGTGATGCTCTTAAAACATACAGGGTGATCGTGGAGAAGTGCAAAGCCTGCGGACTCTGCGCCAGGAAGTGCCCTGTTGACGCTATCGAAGGATCCAAAGGCGTACCGTATGTTATCAATATTGAAAAGTGTATAAGGTGCGGTGCCTGCTATACTGCCTGCAAATTTGACGCCATCGTGAAAGGATGAATCAATGGATATGAAAACCAGAACTGCTGTAATTGACAATGTGACTGTTTTGATAGAAGAAGAGAAAAATCTTCTTGAACTTGTGCGAAAGGCAAATATTGAGCTTCCGACCTTTTGCTATCATTCAGAAATAAGTGTATACGGTGCATGCCGTATGTGTATGGTAGATATCGAGGGTAGAGGTATCCTTCCTGCATGTTCAACTAAGCCTGAGGATGGGATGGTGGTCAGTACCAACACTTCTCAGATCCGTGAGATGCGTAAAATGATCATAGAACTGATGCTGGCAAGCCATGACCAAAGCTGTACCACCTGCCCCAAAAGCGGTGACTGCAGATTGCAGAACATAGCAAAACAACTTGGTGTGGAAAAGATCCGATTTAAACAGGTGAATACGCATCATGAGCTTGATCTCTCGTCGGACGCGATATTGCGCGATCCAAACAAATGCATACTATGCGGAGACTGTGTTCGTGTTTGCAGTGAGATCCAGTCCGTAGGTGCTTTGGATTTCGCTTATCGTGGCGCCCAAGCCAAAGTGGTTACTTCATTCAACAAAGGGATAGGAGAAGTTGAATGCGTCAATTGCGGTCAGTGTATCAAGGTCTGCCCGGTTGGAGCTTTGATGCCGAAATATCAGATAAATGATGTATGGAAATCAGTGCACGACAAGAGTAAAACCGTTGTGGTTCAGATCGCTCCGGCGGTAAGAGTTGCTCTTGGTGAGTATTTCGGTTACAAACCCGGCACAACGACTACAGGCCAGATAATATCTGCTTTGCGTCGTATGGGATTCGATAAAGTGTATGATACTTGCTTTGGCGCAGATCTTACCGTACTAGAAGAAGGAAGAGAATTTCTTGACAGATATTCTAAAAATGAAAACCTGCCTTTGTTTACTTCCTGTTGTCCTGCCTGGGTCAAATATGCTGAGCAATATTATCCCGATCTTCTATCACACCTTTCGACTTGCCGGTCGCCTCAGCAGATGTTCGGTGCTATCTGTAAAGATCAGCTTGTAAATGATCTCGGTATCTCTCGCGAGGATCTCGTGGTAGTTTCGATAATGCCGTGTACTGCCAAAAAATTCGAAGCACGCAGAGACGAGTTCAAAGTTGACGGAAATCCGGATGTCGATCACGTAATAACTACAAAGGAACTGTCTATCATGATAAAGGAGAGCGGCATCGATCTTAATAAGATAGAACTCGGTTCATTTGATATGCCTTTCGGGTTTACTACAGGAGCAGGAGTGATCTTCGGAAGTTCCGGCGGTGTGAGTGAAGCAGTTCTGAGATTTGCAGGACATACACTGCAGAAAGGGTTGACCGGAGAATTTCGTCAGTTCAGAGGTAATGACAGAGTGAAAGTCTCAGAAATCGAGATAGGCGATAAGAAACTGCGGCTTGCTGTTGTCAGCGGTCTTGCCAATGCCAAAAAACTTATCGATAAGATTCGTAAAGGTGAAGAACATTATGACCTTGTTGAAGTGATGGCGTGCTGCGGCGGATGCATTAATGGTGGTGGTCAGCCTGTGTCAAACGAGATCAATGCTGTTTCTGACCGGTCAAAGGGACTTTACGACAATGACAAAATGCTTCAGTTCCATGTTTCTTCGGACAACCCTTATATAAAACAGCTATATAATGAGACACTGGATCATGATAAAGCTCATAAATTGCTGCATACTGCATATGAAAACAGAAGACGTATCCTTCAGGATGATATAATAATAAACAAGGTGCCTGAGGATAAGAAACTATCCATCACGATATGTTTTGGAACAAGTTGTTTCCTTAGGGGAGCGCAGACCCTTTATACACAGGTAATGGAATATCTGACGGAAAGGGATCTGCTGGATAAAACCGAATTTACCGCCTCATTCTGCGGGAAACAGTGCAAGAAGGGTCCTGTGCTTTCTGTGAACGGGAAGAGCATCGAACATTGTACTCTTGAAATGGCTGTGGCGGAGATAGAAAAGATCCTTTAGCATCAAGGAGGTATCTCATCGATGAGGCAGAATACGATATATACAGTGACGGCTAACTGCCAGGATTGTTACCGGTGCGTAAGAGCTTGTCCTGTCAAAGCTATCAAAGTCAGCGGCGGTCAGGCTCAGATCCGGGATGAATTGTGCATCAAATGCGGTACTTGTGTAAGGGAGTGTCCTCAGAGTGCCAAGGTGATACGTTCAAGTCTGGACGAGGCTAAAACGCTTATCGCGTCGGGGAAGAAGGTTGCAGTGAGTGTTGCTCCTTCATTCGCTGCGCTCTTCAGCGGGAAGCTTGCGGGTCGTATTCCTTCGGCTCTAAGACAACTCGGATTTGGGATGGTTTTCGAAACTGCCGAAGGTGCAAGCTATATAACCGGAAAATCATTTTCGGCTGATGAGAAAGGTACAATATGTACAGCATGTCCCGCAGTCGTAACTTATATCGAGAAGTACAGACCGGAAATTCTGGATCTTCTGATCAGGGTAGTTTCTCCGATGATCGCGCACGGAAGGATGATAAAGGAGGAGTGGCCAGAAGCAGCGGTGGTTTTCGTAGGACCCTGCGCTGCTAAGAAGGAAGAAGCTGAGCGTCCTGAAAACGCCGGTGTTATTGATGTTGTGCTGACTTTCACAGAACTTCAGAAATGGCTTGACGATGAAAACATCCATCTTGAGAACTGCTCTGAAAGTGACTTCGAAAACCTTGGGGAAATAGGAGACAGCCGACTCTTCCCTCTGGAAGGAGGTATGTTCAAGACCGGTGGGATCCACAGTGATGTCACTGATGTCGATGTTCTTCACGTAAGCGGAGCCGAAGATGTTATGGATCTGCTTGATAGTCGAAGTACGTTGCTGCGTTACAACAAGATCGAGCCGTTGTTCTGTAAGGGCGGATGCGTTAACGGACCGGGATTTGAGAGCGAAAAGAATGTTTATGAAAGACGACTGGATATAATCGAATATGCCGGAAGAGCAGTCAGAAAAGAGAAGAACAGGAAAGCCGGGGAGATAGTTTTTGCCACCGGTTTTGCTGAGGATATGGTCAGTGAAGAAGAAGTCAGTGAAGAGCAGATATATAAAGTATTCGAACGTACAGGAAAGACCGATCCGAAATTCCAGCTTGACTGCGGGGCTTGTGGGTATAAAAGCTGTGTTGAGAACGCGAAAGCTGTGGTCCGGGGCATGGCAGAACCGGAAATGTGCATACCTTACATGCGAAGACTTGCTCAGCAGAGGTCGGACAGAATCATTGAGACGTCACCAAACGGGGTAGTCGTTCTGAACAGTGAGCTTTGCATCATTAAGATGAATCCGGCCTTTCAGAAAATGTTCATGTGTAACAACAGTATTCTCGGGCGCAGGATATCTTATCTGATAAATGCTGACGGGTTCGGGAAAATGCTTACGGGGGCGATCGATCAGTACGAGTCTATTCAAGTGAAGTACGGGATCAAATACCATGAAATATTATATGCACTTCGCGATGAAGAGCAGTTTGTCGGTATCTTCTCGGATATTTCCAGGATAAAATTCGATGATGGTCAGCTTGATGTGATCAAAGCTCAGACCGTAGCGCACGCTCGTGAGTTTCTGGAGCATCAGGTCAAGTTTGCGCAGGAGATGGCGCATTACCTCGGCAAAAGCACAGCTCAGAGTGAAGAGATAGCGCAACGGCTTATCGACCTTTATAAGAACGATACGGATGCAAACTAAAGATGAAGTTCTATGAGGATATAATTTCACAGAATATTAAGACCGGAGGTATCGTTTGCGGTGATCATACTATATGCAGCAGATCGCCTGAAGGAACGATATTCGTTTTGTGTGATGGGATAGGATCCGGGATATATGCCAATATCGCGGCTATTTCTTGTTCAAACAGGATAGTTGAACTTCTGAAACGCGGTGTTTCGGTCAGAGCTACTGCAGAAATGGTCGCATCGTCCATGCACAGAGCCAGAACTGAGGATGTTCCGTTTTCTGCGTTTTCTGCAATAGTTATAATGCCGGACGGACAGTTTTCAGTATTCACTTATGAAGCTCCTGAAGCGATAATAATAAAGAATGGCACATCTTCTGTCCTGAAACCGGAGTTTTTTACTGCGGGGTATGAAGTGGTTGGAGAAGCTGCAGGTGTCCTGGATATTGGTGACTCTGTAGTATTATGTTCGGATGGTGTAACACAGGCAGGACTGGGTCACGGTCATGGATTCGGAATAGGTATCAGTAATGTTTCGGCATATATAAACAGTGTGCTTAGACCCGGTTCGGAAATCAGGGAACTGCCGTCTAAGATAACAGATATGTGTTCTGGACTTATGGGTGGTAAATATGAGGATGACACCACTCTGGCTGTATTGCACTGCAGAGAAGCTGATGAACTTACTGTTATGACAGGTCCGCCCTCGAAAGCTTCGATGGATAAGGACTACGTCAGAAAATTTATTTCCATGCCCGGCCGAAAGGCGGTGTGCGGATCCAGTACAGCAGATATCGTTGCACGTGAGACCGGGAGGAAAGTGAAAATGCTCAAAATGGGTAATGCTTTCGGGTCTCCGCCTGAATACGAGATCGATGGGATAGACCTTACTGCTGAAGGTGTTATAATGCTCAATCAGGTTTACAACATACTCGGAGAATCTATTGATGATTTTACAGAAAATTCTGCCGTAGAACGTTTGTGTATGATGCTGCTGGATGCGGATGTTGTCCATCTGATGATCGGGAACGCTATGAATGATGCTCATGAAGCAATGCTATTCAAGCAGGTGGGAGTAAGGGTAAGACGGACGGCCGTAAAGCTGATTGCTGAGAAACTTCGTGAGAAGGGGAAACTGGTTATAGAAACGTATTATTGAGATTTTGTCTGATTTCATCCTTTCGGATGATGCCGTTATTGTCTTGAAATCATAGACTTGTTATATGAAAACACCATTGGTCAAAGCACCTATAGCGTTTGTTCTTATTATTTCCCTTATACTCGGAGGTACAGGTATATGGTTACTTATCCGCTCTCTTCGGGAGCCTTCAGGTACCGGCACCGAGTCAGATAAACTAAGCGTTTCCGACACTGTAGTTGAAGTTGATGGGGTAAAAGTTTGTTTTGGCAGTCTTCTGGATGAAGGAGAAGAACTTCTGATATGTGAAGTTGAACCTGAAAACAGTGACCCTGATATAGAAATAGTAGCCTATGATTTCATCCTGTCGTCAGGACAACCTAAAGGCGCGATAGAGATAGTAATTCAGTATGATGATAATGATATTCCTGAGGAAGAGGAAGGCAGTGCTGTCTGCGGAAAGTATCTTGATCCGGATAGCGGGGACTGGGAGGATGTCTTCTATTTTATCGACACTGAAAAGAATCAGATCCATATAATTACGGATCATTTCTCCACATATGGTGTTTTTACAGTCAGAGACCGATCCAAACGCAGTGCTTATATTTCCGCAGTCGATGTATATGCAGCAACAATGACTTCACAACAAGCAATGGATATACTTGAGAAATTCACTGAGCAAGGCCCTTCGTGGAAAGAAGATATCGTTAAGTCAGCTTTAGATATAATGGGGGGAACGGGATATTTTGCCGCAACATCTGTACCGACACTACTTTCGCTTGGCGGTGCATATGATAATGCTCTGAGTTCGGCCTTAGGTGATTCACTTACTGTTATGTCAGTTGCTGCCTCATGCTCGAGGTTTGCTTTTGATGCCTATTATAACGGAACATCTGCTAAAGAGACCTCGATAAGCGGAATGAAGGCAGTGCTCGATTTGGCAGTTAATCTTGGAACTCCATCCATTCAACTGGCATATATAGGAGTTGGAGTGATAGATCTGGCTTTGAGTGAAGTGAGTACTTATGCAGTGCACAACAAATATAAAAGCACTAAGAATATGTACGACGCATATTATCGCAGAAACGGGATCAGCAGAAAACTTAATGATTGGGAAAAGTTGTTTAACGAAATATATACGGAAAACAAGAGTGATCCGAAGAAAGCATTGGAGCTGATCGAAGGTGAAATAAACAGATATTCAAATGAATATTGGGAGAAAGCCGGCGCTGACTGGGAATCCTGGATAGATTCTTACGACAGTAACGGGAAGCTGTCCAAGTATCCTTGGCCTTCACAGAAAGACCGTGAAAACATCTCCAATATCCATAGATCGGAATTGATCAGTTATCTCACAAGCCTTTTCATTTCAATCAGCAGGAACATGAATCTTGACACCATGGAAGAACGCAGAAAAGATTTTCAGAAAGTCGCTGACCTGTATAACAGTAAATTTACAGTCGATATCAAAGAGTCGGTTCCCAGCGACGAAAAGCCAACCTGGGGCGGCTATTATGCTTGTATAGCACCGATATCCGGTCAATCTGATCCCAATGCATGGATGGGAAAGCTAAGTGAAACCGGCAGTGGCAGAATAAGTTTCACGTTGCTGGCGCATCAGTCTGCCGGATTTCCGATGAAGTTGGAACTATACAAACGAGCATCTGACATGCAACAAGGCATCAACAGGGTCCATTCAGTGGATTTGTTACCTTTTAATGAATCAGTACAGAATGTTATTCTGCAGCCGAGAAAAATACAGAATGAGGATGAACCGGATCCTGAAATAACTCCGGATATAACACCCGAGGCTACTCCTCAAGTCACTATACCGATGCTGCCTGAGGAAGAGGATCCTTGGTATGACGTTGTTATCCGGTCAGCAGATCCTTCAAAGTCTTTCAGAGGTTGGTATGCGGTATTGGGTTACCCGAAGAATTCCTCTTTTGCCCTTAATGATATGTATTCAGAGTTTAACAGCTCTGGTGAATGCATATTGTCTTTTCAGAAATCGGACTATGACAGCCTGGGATCTCCCTCCCATATCTGGTTGTACAGAAATGTAACTGATCTTCTTGATAAAAGACAGCCAAACCAGCTGGTTGGTTTTTCCCCCGGTTCCGGATCATATGCAGGCAAGCGTGATGATGAAACACTCTACAGAATAGTTATTAAAGCTGTGCCGAAAAACGAAGACACCGACTTTCTGGAGAGTATTACCGGAATATATGAGTCCTGCATCATTCATGATGAAATGATCATGGATGATCTGCCCGAAGGCAAGATCGAGAATGATTACGGACCGTGGGAAAAGCCGTCAGCGGATGTAGAACTTCATTATAACGGACCTACTCTAACTTTTATAAGTAAAGCGGATCCTTACAATACGGGCTTGGTGCTTGAAAAATTATCCGATAACATATATGAATTGACTAAATCGGAAGATGAAAAGATTTCTATAACGAGAGTTGAGATAATCTCTACCGGATACAGTGCGAAAGTTTACACGTATTACGAATCACCGGGTATGACATTGATCAATGAATATCTGCTCCAAAGAAAATAGAGTAAAAATGGTATAATTATTTCAGCAGAAAAATCGGTCAATGATATGCGATGAGGTTCGTATTTTATGTTTGATTTAAACAGACGCTTCAGATGGATATCGGTCGGAGCGTTTTCATTTATATTTGCTTATTTGCTGTCTTTTCTGTTTGAAGGACAGATATTATACGAACTTATTGACATGATCGGTAAGGATTCCGGCATCTATATCACTGTGGCAATTGTCTCACATTTTCTGGGGTTGTTTACAGCCGGAAGGATAATACGTTCGCCAATAATGGCTAAACGTTTTTTTGTCGGAGGGACATTGATTTGTTTTGCTGCGGGAGTGCCCTTCTTTTTCAGTGCTTCGCCGATTGTCCGATTCTGGACTGCGCTGCTTGCTGTTTCCGGATTTGTTGCAGGCTGCATGGTTGCATCCTGGGGGTATTTTCTAAAAGCTTATACACTTAAGAATGAAAGGATAAAATCCTGTGCTGATGTTCTGATATTATCGAATATCCTGATGATTGGGATAAATTACATAACAGTTAATTTTTCAGTGAAGACCGGACTGATGCTATCTTTGTTTTGTCTGGTGCCGGGAGCGGTACTTATGTGGTTGCTGCCTGCTGAACAAATCGTAGTCTGGAGCGATCATTATGAGAAGAAACTTCCCGGTGAGATCAAGAAACCGATGGTCATGCTTTTTGTCTTTGTTTCTGTTATAACTATAAATTCAGGATTGATGTACCAAGTCATAAATCCTGCTTTTGAACATTTACAGAGGCTGACCAGCTGGTATTGGGCGTTGCCTTATATTACAGCCCTGCTGATCATGAGAAATCTTCCGATCAAAGCAAAGCGTTCTCTGATCCTTTATGTCGGGATGGGTATGATCATGGCTTCGTTTCTGGGATTCATGCTCTTGGACCGAAATCCTGCAGACTATATCTTTGTTGATACTTTGATGCTCGGAGCCTGCGGAGTTTTGGATCTGTTCTGGTGGAGCATCATCGGAGAAATGCTTGAATATGCAGACAACCCTGTTAGAATATTTGGTGTGGGGCTTTCAGCAAATGTTTTCGGAGTTCTGGCAGGTGGATCACTGGGATCGGGTATTACAGGGATAAATCTGCCGGAAGAACAGATCGCTGCAATCGCTTTTGCCGTTGTAAGCATAACTCTTGTCCTTTTGCCGACTTTGAACAGAGAACTTTACATGCTGCTTAAAGGCCATGTCTATTTGTCGGTATATAAAGATATGCCTGCAAATGAACAGGCTGGAGTGATATATAACGTCAGATCGCTTGATCCTTTAACAGACAGGGAACGGGATGTTCTTCAGCAAATGCTGGATGGTAAATCCAATAAAGCTATAGCTGAAGCCCTTTATATCAGCGAAAGTACGGTGAAAACTCATGCAAGGAATATTTATTCAAAGTATGATGTTTCAGGAAGAGCCGAACTTATTAGTACTATCCTTAAGAATCAGGCGGATGTATGAGGAGAATCCCAGCGGGAAAAGAGAAATTCCGTTTTTAACCTACCGTAGGTTAAAAACGGAATTTCTCAAAAACATAACACTGTAAATAATGACCTGCGGGTGCTATTCCTTGTTATTTTTCAGAAGACTTTTTATTGAAATAAAAGGAAATACTGCAGATACTGCACACAACATCAGAATCAGCCACAGATAAGGGAAACCTGTATCAGAAGTCTGAGGATTATCGTCATCCGGTTCGGGTTCGTCCGCATTCAGAGTGATCCCGTTGGAAGAAATGATCGAACTATTGCCGGCAATGTCAGTAAAACGAACGTAGATCACATAGCTGTTATTCGGAGTGATATCGAAGGTATCGGTGTATTCGGTCCAATCTTCTATTCCTTCAGGATCACCAACTACAGAGTTTGCTAAATGGTATTCGATCTTTGCTATCCCGCTGTCTTCATCTTCCGCCTCGATTTCAACTGTTAGGGTCTCTTGGAAAAACAACCCGAAGGTGATATCGTTAAGCAAGGTGTTCCATATATTTGAAGCAACGCTGATCTCACCAACAGGTGCTACCGAGTCATGACTAATGATGAACGAACTTATGTCACTTTCTATACCGCTCTCACTGATTGCCTTGAATGAATATGCCTTGACACCGCCATCAGACGGAACGATCAATTCGGTTATGTATTCCTGCCAATCTCCGTTACCGAGTTTATACATGAAAGTGGTCAAACCAAGGTTGTCAGTCTCGTTGGTCAGTCTGAAAATCACGTCTCCATTTGTCCAGGTTCCTTCGCTGTAACTTCCGGTATCGATATTGAGGACAGGGCCGGCACTATCGAGATTTGTGTAAATCAAAGTAGTAGAAGCTGTAGTTCCTGATGTATCCGTGACTCTGAAAGTGTACGAACCGTTGACCGATATGAGATGACCTGAATCGTAGGATTCTGTTATATCAGTGAAATCGCCCGAATCTTTACTGACTTCAAGTTTGAGTATGTTTTCACTTCCCCCTCTTGCGTCTATTGTGACCTTGTCTGAGACAAGTATTTCTGCAGTATTTCCGGAAACACTTATTGTAGGTCCGCTGCCGTCGTGAAGGAAGGTTTTCAAATCACTTTCGGAATCGATAGCCTGTACGATCTCATATGTTACCGGGTGCTCAGTAAGTTCATAGTCTGCTTTCACAAGGAAGGTAAGTGTTATCAGATTTCCTGTCATGACAGTATTGTTGAAGTCGTCTCTGCTGGCCAGGAAAATAAATTTCTCGCTGTCAAGATCTTCAGTTGTTGTTACTTCTGATCCGATGAACACATTTCCGAGCCTTGATCCTGTCAGAGTGAGCAGGTCGTGATCATAACTGATCCTTGCCTTTAAGCCCCACATACCGGTGTTTTCAGGTACAGTGATCGTAAAATCAACAGTATCGCCGGATTTTTGACGTTTTTCGATCGCGTAAAGAGGCATAAATGTTCTTGACGGATAACTCATAGATACTGCCATTGAATTTAGAGGAAGCTGTTCGTCAAGAGAAATCACCATTTTTTTAGTATATGTCGATGTCGAAGCAACAGTCGAACGTACCGGGAATTGAAGAGTAACATCAAGTTCGATCTGCCGGTCGCCGTTTGCTGCCATAGCTTGTCTCAAAGCAGATTTATTGAATGAGAAAGAGTTGATGTGATAGGGAATAAGGGTATCATATCCCGGTTTGTTCGCAGAAACACTGAGTGTAGGAGCATCGAAATGATCGTAAACGTTATAGTTAGCAAGACCTGCAAATGCAGAATACTGGTCGGTCACAAGGCCATTATATGTAAAATCAAATGATCCGGTTTCGTTTGTCCCCAGAACGACTGAAGAAGGAAGACCACTGTAGAAATTTCCAACAGAAGTGATGTTTCGTTTCATGGCATCAGTAGCACCTGCGGGAGAGATCCAGGATACATATTTGCTATCGTGATCTTCCGCACCGAACCACTGACCGACAGGTATACCGGACAGTGATTCACCGAAATATGAACCGTTGTTGTTAGCGACTCCTACCTTTACATATTCGCAGTGCCAGCCCGCAGCAGTTCCCTTTTTTTCATAATCGATCCTGACATGGTTTATCATCCATGGATCAGGCTTCAGTGCTGTGTTAAAGTAAAAATGAGGAGAAAAGAAATATCTGCGATAATCACCTCTTTCGTGATCATTTTCACTTCCGCTAAGCTCATATACTGAACAATAATTATAATCGTAAAAGCTGAGCGATCCTTCGATGATGGAGTCTGTTCCGGCACTGCCAATGTCGCTTGTTTTAACTCCGATCCAGAATTGATTGAAGAAGCTGGGGCTTAATGCGTGTGTCACCTCAACTGCGGTGCTTGCAAACGACACGGCAGCCAGGTGATTCTCACCTTCGGAGATTCTTGAATATAGATAATACGTGCCGGGTTTAACATTCATAAATACCGGTGAAGTCTGCCATCCGCTCGAAGGAGCACCTGTTTTATAGATGTGTAATGCATACTCGACTGTCCCATTACCTTTATATGAGTCAGAAGGGATCCTATAGGCCTCAACGCTGCTCTTGAAAATAAATGAATTTGATGGTGCGGGAATAGTTCTGGATATTTTATTGATCTGCATCACTGACGTGTAGGTTTTCTCAAAAGATCGGTATACACCATCTTCCGGACGAGTTATTTTAACATCATATGTCCCGGCGTTTTCTGCGATATCCATCCACTCACTGTCGAGGTTCTGCCGTTTGTATTGAACAACGAAGCTTTCCGAAGCTAATCCGCTTGTTCCTGTTGAGAAAATGACTGATCTTGGTTCATAATTATACTTGTATATCTGATTTGCAGGGAAAGTTATCCATAAAGGATCTATCGGATCCTTTTCTTCCCAGTGAGCGTAGAGCGTTTGGTCATCAATTGAATCCACTTTATCTGATGCCAAAACATTGATTCCGCTGACACGGTCGGTATACCAGCCAATGAATGCAAATCCTGTCCTGACCGGAAGAGGAAGCAGTCCGTAAGAAGAATCAAAGTTTACTGTCAGGACATCCGAGGTTCCTTCGGGCATAGAACCTTCATTAGGATCGAAAGTGATCTGTGAAGTTTTAGCTTTCCATCCTGCGACAAGCTCAAGGTCGTGCTCAGGCATTGTTGAAAAAACATAAGGATCGGAAGGGGCATCCGAACTGAACCAACCCGTGAACTCATAACCGTAACGCTCCGGAGCAGAAGGAGCAATGATAACTGCACCTTCCGGATAATCGGCTGCAGTTGTTTGCGACGGGTCACCTGTAATGAAAGTTACTTTTCTTATCACAGCAGGCTTCTCAAGGAGTTTACATACAACACTGTACTCTGTTGAGCTCATGACCGGACCTAATACAGGAGAAATCCCGGTGACGACTGCATTCATTGCAGTAACTTCAGTCGTAAAAATATCGGGAGGAACTGTGCCTTTTCGAATAACAGTGGTTTTGACAGGCAGGTCGATTCCGGTGAACACATATGTTATGGTTGCTGAGTTGTCTGTGTACTCTGCAGTAAAACTAGTGCCTGAGATGAGCTCGCGTGCAAACACGGTGTCGATTATCCTTCCGGTGTCGGATGAAATCTCGTTTCCTGAAGTATCTTTAGTGTTTATCCGGTAAAAAGAAGTGTATGTCTGAGTTTCTGAATCATTTGTTCCGGAAACTCTCACAGAACTCAAATCAAACTTATCACCGTATTTTGCTGAAACGGTAATACTTTGGAGAGTTCCATCCTGCTTCTGCACTTTCATGACCGGCATATCATAGGTCCTTGTTGTAAGATCGAAATAGTATGTTGTGTCTTCCATAACAGCAAGTTCTTTGATTTTCTGAGTGCCGTATCCTGTATATGACGAATATCTGAGATTTCCCGATCCGGGGATATCGTATGAAGAGTATTTTAATAGTCCGAGGATATCATCCTGTGAAGGCAGATCGAATGATTTGTTCTTGGTTATCCTGCTACTCCAGATCGTTCTGTATCCTTCCGAAGGATTTCCTGCTTTAACACTTACGGTAAATTTCTCATTAAGCTCGGATGTTGAGAGATTCGTCCATACCAAAGGTATAGTGACGGTTAGATCATGTTTGCTGAATGCCAGCTTATCTGTCTTCCAAGTAAGAGTAAGATCGCATTCCATATACCGGATCCCGTCCGGGACATCAACGGAAATGATACTTGTAGCAGGATCGATGGAGAAATAGCGGTTGGATAGAGCGTAGTGGTACTTCCGGGTCCCATAGATGTACTCTTCCATATCTCCTTCACACAAATCGATCCGGCTCATTAAACGGTATGTATCCGGAAGGATCATGGATATGCCTGTTGTACTGTTGTTATCCGTATCTTTAACTATCAGGACTTCGTCATCTTCTATCTCATATGCGAAATCGTAAACATTATTTCTTTCACCGACTGTAAGCAGAGGCCACTCCTTATCTAGCAGTGTGGGCTCGTATTTAATTGCATTGTTAAAAAGCTGCGCTTTGAAGGTCATTTCCAGATAGATCCCGAACTCGAGATACAGTGCACCCATCATTCTTTCGTCATAAATCCAGGTGTTCGTATTGGCAGGTCTCATTTTGCTGTATTCGTAAATGAAATACCCCCAGAGCTTGATATACGGTCCGAACTCGACAGTAAGACCTATGCTTCCGAGTTTTGTTGAAAAAAGACCAACAGCGACACCGGCTTCAATGCCCATTTTAAGTCCAAGAGCTCCCATTACATAGAACTGGAAGGCGAACTTCTCATCAAGAAGATCCATTTCTGAACTTCCGCTGGTTTTGGAGAATACATTGATCCAGAATGAGTAACGCTTTCCGATCACATATTCAAGATTCGCACCGAGAGCAATGTTGATGTTGGCTTTAATTATGAAATTTACGTCTATGCCGATAGCGACAATGAAAATAACGATGTCAGTATGAAAGATCTCTTTATTTAAGAGTTCGACCCATTCGCTCTCATTTTCAAGCATTTCAGAGTAACGTTCCATCAGATCGCGAACACCTGCATCAAGTTCTGTCTCACTTGTCATATTTAGAAGCCCCAACAGATCATCGGAAATGTTAGTTCCTTCCAGTGCCTCGAGAGTTTCTTCGTAATCTCCTGCTACAGCAGCCGGAATAGTTGCCCAAAGATTTTCAAGATCTTCCTTATAGCCCTGCAATTTCTCGTAAGTTTCTTTCGCTTCATTGATTTTCTCTTCGATTTCCTCTATCTGGTCAAAAATCTCACCGTACTCTTCTTTGTACTCTTTAAGCTTGCTCCAGAGAGTACCTTCATCTTTTTCAACAGTGTAAACCTTAACATCAACAGAAACTCCGGCGTAGTTCTTAAGATCCACAGAAGTACGGAAAGACAGATCCTTTAGAACAGGTATTATGAAATACCATTTCCATTTTGCCTTAGCGTCAACATCGACATCAACAGAGATCTCTTCAACGAATGTCGCTGCCAGATCAATCTTCATTTCGGCATCCTCGCCAATATCAACTCCGAATTCACCTTCAATTCCCACAGCAAGGCGAATTCCGTCTTTAAAGTACTTCGAACTTTTACCGATCTCTACCTTTACTTTGATATCATCTCCGAGTTCGAGTTCTCCGCCGATCCCTCTCAGTTGTGTAGCAGTAGCAGCAAGATAATTTGCCGCGTCGACCGCGAAACCGCTTCTCATGACCTGTCTTTCGATGTTTTCTGAAAGAGCCTGCGTATCTACGTTTTCAAGAAGTGAATCTCCGTCAACTGAGTCTTTAAGGAACAGATCGATCGAATTTTCTATCTCTTCGGCTGTTGTTCTTGTGTATGTCAAAGTATCTTCGCTGACGGAAGTGATCCGGCCGAAACAGACAAGTGATTCATCTGTCATGTCGAAAAAGTCACCTTGATAAAGAACTATGAAATCTCCTTCATCAAACTCAGGAGGTTCTGTATAACCAAATGAGATCCAGGCCTTGTTATCGTATGCGGCAGCCGGTATCGTTCCGCATTCACCGGAAGGTAATGCTTCAACAGAGAAGGGGATCGTATCAGGAATGAAAATAACATCTTCTACAGATGATTCGTCGAGACTTGTAAAAGTAACAGTGCTGCCGGATATTTCTGTCACTTTGATGTATGCTACTTTGTCATCTGAGTAGTCTTCGTTTAACAGATCTCTTTCTCTGGGATCGGTATTTTCGTATATGCAGAGAACATCCCCGACGGAGAAATTGATGTTATTGTAAATAAATGTCCCTGTAATAGCTTCATTTGCCTGACTGTTGAGAAGCGCTGCTTCAAGAACAGGAACAGGGAATGAAGAACCGTCCAGAAAGTAGTCCATACTGTCGGTGTCTTTGATGTATACCATATCGTCGTTAAGTGTGATATTGCTTACTTCTTCTTTATAGATAGTAAAAGAAGCGGTTCGTATGGTGTCGGCTTTGTTTTCAAATGTAAGTCCTTCCGCCAGTTCAAGTTCATACGAAGCACCGGGTGTGAATCCGGTTTTAGCGCTTACTCTGAAACGGTCGCTTCCTTCGTATAAGATATCCAGTTCGACCGGATCTGAACCGTCCATAGAAGTCAGTGATATCAATGTTCTTACTAAATCCGCAGATATATCGTGAGCAGCAAGGATCACAAATGAAAGCGTAGGCTGCTGTTCAGTAAGTGCAAAGGATATCAGAGACAGGACCTCTTTAGGAGGCAGTTCCTCGAATTTTGCCACCAGACTGAGATCATCTGTTATAAGGTCCTCAGAATAGAATGTGTCGCCTTCAGTGGTCTCCCATCCGAGGAATGTGCTGCCGTTCTTCGACGTTGTCGGAATTTGGCTGAGCTTTGTTCCTTTCTTAACTGTGATAGGCTGTACAGAACTGCCGCCTTGAGTGTCGAATGTTATAACACAGCTTTCTCCGAGGATGACATCCAACCCGGCGACATATTTCTTCAGAAGAAGAAGATCGATCAGATCAACTGTTCCGTCCAGATTGACATCTGAAGCCTGCTCGTCTATATCGATATCGTATTCAGCCAGATGATCGGTCAGATCTGAAACATCACTTTGATTTATCAGACCATCGCTGTTGACATCTCCATACAGGACCTCTGATGCTTTTACGGCAAAAAGCTCCAGAGGCACGCCCGTCACAAGAAGTATTAGCACGAGAAAACCTGCCAATAGTTGTTTTGCTTTTCTGAAATTAGGTTTGTGATTGGACATTACATGACCTCCATTGAAATTGATTTCGTTTATTTGTGAGTAATTCAAAATAATAGTAGCAATACATTTGATCCCAATCAGATATTTTGAGCGAAATGCTGTTTTTATGCAGTGAAATGTATCAGGTTCAGATTGAATCAAATATGCTTTTAGATTAAGATTAGTTTATAACATGAATGACAGTCTTACATGGGGTGTGAATTGATCAGAATTGCAGTATGTGATGATCAGACAGAATGCATCGAAGATACAAAGCGTATGATAGGACAATGGGTCGCGGCAAGCAAAGTTTCTGCTGAGATCTTGTGCTTCGATAACGGTGATGATCTTCTTCTCAGGAGCACAAAGGACAAGATCGATATAGTATTTCTGGATATCGTCATGCCGTTGCTGAATGGTATGGATACAGCAAGAGAACTAAGAACAAGGGATAAAACGATCAGGATAGTCTTTCTGACGTCTTCTCCTGAATTTGCACTTGAATCATATTCAGTTAAGGCAACAGATTATTGTGTTAAACCGGTGACATATGAAATGATCAGCGGAATACTTTCGGAGTGCACTTCTGAAATCGAGACGGAAGTACCAAATATCACAATTAAGACAACTTGTGGTTACCATAAGGTTTATTTCTATGATATAGAATATATTGAAGCTCAGAATCGACAGGTAGCGTTCTATCTTCGTTCCGGGCAGATACTGACTACTTCTGAACCGTTGTACTATTTTGAAGAAAAGCTTCTAAAAGAACCGGGATTCTATAAATGCCATAGAAGTTATCTTATATACATACCAAATGTCGATAATTTTAGTAATAACGAGATAAATACTAAATCAGGCCGCAGTATACCCATTGCCAGGGGTTGCGGCAAGAATTTTGCGGAGGCTTATTTTGCATATGTGTTCCGTGATTGATAAGGAAGGTACGCGTACATGATAGAAACTTTTCTGGCTGTTTTGAATTTTGCGATGCTGCTGTTTTTCGGTATATATGTTTCTGCCGGATTTATAGGTATTGAGAGAAACAGGAAAAACGCTTTGATCCTTTGTTGTTTCGGACTTGTGTGTTTTGGATTTCAAACAGCAAGTGTATTTGTTTTGGGAATGGAAACGACCGAGATGTTATATCCTGTGATTACTCATCTCCCTCTCCTGGGGCTGTTTACAGTATATTACAAAGAGAAGTTGCTGCCCGCGATCTTGGCTATAATGGCAGGCTATTTATGTTGCCAGATAACCAAATGGTTCGGAGTCATAGCATTAGAACTCAGCGGTCAGATGTGGCTGTCCTATATCGTGAGAATGCTATTGACCTTCCCGATAGCATACTTCATTGATAAGTATGCTTCGTCGTCCGTAATGCTTATTCTATCAAAGAAGAAGAGGTCGATCCTTATATTTGGTATTATTCCTTTTAGCTATTATGTTTTCGATTATGCGGTAACTGTTTATACTAAGCTTCTGTACAGCGGTTCTCAGGTGATCTTTGAATTTCTGCCTTTTGTGCTGTGTATTGCCTATCTGGTGTTCAGTGTCATCTATTTCAAGGAATATGAACAGAAATGTGAGGCCGAAAGGTATACCCAGGTCATGGAAATACAGAAGTCACACTCACTCAAGGAGATAGAGTCGATAAGACGTTCAGAATATGAGATAGCACTTGTCAGACACGACATGCGGCATTTTCTTAACAATATCCTTTCATATGTTGAAAATGGCAATAATGAACGAGCCGCTATCTATATTAAAGATATAATAAATACTGCAGATAGGACTGTTATAAAGAAATTTTGCAGAAACGAACTTGTCAACATGGTCATTTCTTCGTATGAACACAAAATGAGCGATAACGAAATCGTACTGCTTACTAATGTTGAGATACCCGAAACTCTACCCTGCTCAGAAGTGGAATTTACCTCTATATTGGCTAATGGTCTTGAGAATGCCATAAACGCAGTATCACTTCTTGATATCGACCGGCGTGAGATCACACTTGATATGAGGGTCAAGGATGATAAGTTGCTTCTTTCGATCAAGAATCCTTGTTCGTGTGAACCTGAGATCATAAACGGTCTTCCTGTGGCAAAAGAAAACGGACATGGTTTTGGAGTGCAAAGCATTAAGTATGTTACTTCAAAATTGAAAGGTAACTGTCAGTTTACTGCTAAGGACGGTATTTTCGCACTGAGAGTGGTTTTGTGATGTTCTTTTAAGTTTATTTTGGAGTATAATAATACTAAAGACTTATGGAGAAGATCATATGAATAAAGGCAGCAGACCGTCAGGCAGAACTACACGAACCGGAAGCGGAGGTATGAATGTCGGTAGAAGAGGCACCGGGATCGGCAGAAGTTCCTCAGGTCCGGTCGGTGGCTCCGGAGGTTTTTTCAGAAGACCCGGCGGACAGTCTTCTTCCGGTTTCGGGAGTAGTAACGCCGGCGGTCCATTTATCCCCCGATCATATAACAGACCAATCAATACCGGTTCAAGCAAGATAATAATTATTCTTCTCGTTGTTTTCCTTGGTATTTTTCTGATAAGCAGACTTTTCGGCGGCGGGGTGAATCCGCCCGATGATCAGCCCGGTTTCAGTTCTCCTCTTGTTAAGCCCGGGAATACCACATTTGACAGTGGTGCATATGCCGTCAACAGACTTGTTTCAGAGAATTCAAGACCTAAACACATCACATTGTCAGGTGACGGGAAAGATAAAGTCACGGTCATGGTGTATCTTCTCGGGACTGATCTTGAGTCACGGGGCGGGTTAGCAACCATGGATCTTCAGGAGATGCAGGCTGCAAAGCTTTCACCTAAAGTCAATATCGTTATACAGACCGGCGGAACAGCCAAATGGAAGAACAATGTTATCAGCAGTAAAACTAACCAGAGATATTTACTGAATTCACAAGGTTTTAGCGTTCTTGAGGAAGATGCCGGCAGGAGATCCATGGTGGATCCCGGAACACTTACCGATTTTATTCAGTTCAGCGAAGGACTTTTCCCGGCTGAACGCTATTTCCTGATATTGTGGGATCATGGTGGCGGTTCAGTAACGGGATATGGTTATGATGAACATTTTAAAGGCGATACGATGACTTTGGACGAAATCGGAAATGCTTTAGAAAATGCAGGTACGAAATTCGATCTTATAGGGTTTGATGCATGTCTCATGGCTACTCTTGAAACGGCTCTTGTAGTGGAACCTTATGCGGATTACCTTATAGCATCAGAAGAACTGGAACCCGGGATAGGTTGGTACTACACAGGCTGGCTAAATGAAATCTCGAAGAATACCTCTATAGCGACGATCGATATAGGGAAAAAACTCATTGATGATTATATCGTTGAGGTGAAACGGAAAACTCCTAAATCTCAGGCAACCTTGTCATTGATAGATCTTGCAGAGCTCAGCGGAACTTTGCCGAACTCCTTCGGAGATTTTGCAAGATCAATAGGTGAACTGGTCGAATCGGATGACTATAAAAAGGTATCTGATTCGAGAGTCGGCACGAAAGAGTTTGCTGCTTCTTCTCGAATAAACCAAATAGATCTTATTGATTTTTCTTTAAGACTTGGAACACCTCAGGCCGGATCATTGGCTCAGACACTTATAAGTGCTGTTAAATACAACCGTATGTCGGACAATATATCTAATGCAAATGGTCTTTCAATATACTTTCCTTACGGTAAACTGAGTGATCTGTCATCCATTGTAAAGACATATGATGAAATCGGCATGGATGAAGAGTATACAGATGCGATCAAGAGCTTTGCCAACCTCAATGCAGGCGGACAAATGGCCTCGCAGGGAGGCGGACTTCTGGGGATGCTTCTGGCAGGAGGACAGTCAGGCGGTTCAACTTCACAAGGGACTGGAACTCAGGTCATAGGTTCCCTTATAAATTCTTTCCTGAATCAGGGGGATTTCTCTTCTCTCACCGGTGGATCTCAACAGGCACCTGACTGGCTCAACACTGAACAAATCACCGATTCGACTCAATACTACAGCGAGAATATGATAGACCCTGCCTCCATTAAAATCACTACTAAGAATGGCCGGAAAGTCCTGGTTCTGTCAGAAGAAGAGTGGAGCTTGGTACACACCCTTGAACTGAGTGTTTTTGTTGATGACGGAAGTGGGTTCATCGACCTTGGAAGAGATAATGTTTTCGAATATAACGCTGACGGCGATCTTCTGCTGGAATATGACGGAACATGGCCGGCGATAAACGGAGCACCCGTAAGTTATTATATGTCCAGTTATGACATTCAGGGCGATGATTATAAGATATTGGGAAGAGTACCGGCGATGCTCAACGGACAACTTGTAGATATAGTCCTTTCTTTTGATCAGGATGAACCATATGGTGAAGTGCTTGGAGCAAGGATCATTTACGATGATGGATCTGAAACACCCAATCTTCCTAAAGGTTTGGTAGAAATTAAACCCGGAGACAGGATAGATTATCTGTGTGACTACTATAGTTATGAGGGGGATTTCGATGACACATACTATCTGGGAGATCAATACATCGCTGACGGAAACTGGTATATAGAAAATTTGGCAATTAACGATCTTGATTTTCTTATGAGCTATAAAATAACCGATATATACGGAAATACTTATTGGACACCTGCAGTCACTGATTAACATGCAATTTGATGATCGAAAAGGAGCATGCGGAAATGAAAAAGTCATTGAATTTTATCTTAGCTTTTAGTGTTTCTATTGTATTCTTTTTATTCTATGGAATGTCGGGAGAGGCAGCGGGCGTTCAGGCAGCAGTTGTTTATGTAGATCATGATATCGTTCAGGATACTGTATGGCCGGGCAGCAATGTTTATTATATCTGTTCAACCGGAAACAGTGAGCCTAAAATCTTAAATGGTGCGACTTTGACTATCGGGAAGGGTGCTACGGTTTATTTTGCAGATGTATTAAGCGGCGATCTTCCGGGTACAGGTAAAAGACCAAGCGAAAGTATAACGATCGAATCAGGGCATATTTTTGCGGAAGGAGTTAAATTTACTTCGGTACCCGGCAGAGAAAACAGAGGATGGGGTAATATTGAGATACGCGGTGAGCCGGGAAGAGCTAATACCGCTGAATTTATAGACTGTGTATTCGAATATTCAGGGTTTTTCGGAAACGGTGCAGCCATAATTGCTGTTGAGAAAAACTATAAAGGCGAGGAAGGGCAGGAGATCGATCTTACGGTCACAGGCTGTACTTTTCAGAAGGCTTCTCCGGGATCTACCGCAATAGTTTACGATAATGGTTACCATCTTGCAGGAAAAGGGCAAGTCGTGATCGAAGGTTGTGAATTCAACGATATGGGCAGGGGTGTTCAGGTCCTGAGAAATTCTCAGGATGACATAGATACGCTGGTAAACGGATGCACATTCAATAACTCTACTCTTCGTTCCGTAGAAATAATGGACGGAAGACTTGCTCAAGTTACAAATAATGTTTTTAATAACAACAGCAAAGATCATCACAGCATAATGATGTTGTATGATTACAATGATTCAAATCACCCTAAAGAAGTAATAATAAAGGATAACACATTCAATGGAGCTTCAGCACAGTATCCGATGATCGTGCATGCAGCTTCGAAAATAAATAAGGATGAAGATCATACTAATAATTACAGCGAAGACTTTCCGGATGAGCTTAAGTATGTCCAGTTATTTGGGAATGTTGGTCCGCCTGCATGGGCAGGAGGAACAGAATCTGCTGTATGGGGCAATGTCGGTGTGCCGTATGTCATGACCGCACAACTTGCAGTTACTCGTATTGATAATGTAAACTATAGCGATCTGCTGATCAAACCCGGTGTCACGGTGTGTATGGACAAGGATGTCAATTTCCTTGTTGAGGGATCTCTCAGAGCTATCGGAACCAAAGATCAGCTTATAACTATTTGCAGAAAACCGGGTGCGGAGCAATGCGGACAGATACAACTCAGCCATTTCAAAGGACAGGTCGAAATGTCTCATTGTGTGATCGATGGATTATTCAGGGGAGCATGGCTTGAAGCCGATGACGACAACACGAATGAAGTGCTTGTATCGATGGATTCATGTGTAATAAGAAATTCTGTGGATTGCCAGATCGCTGTTCTGGGAAACTATACATCTAAAGGGCGGATAATTATTAAGAACAGCATTATCGAAGGAAATCCTGATATCGGGAATAACGGTATCGCTATAGATGGCGGAAGAAGAGTATATCTTCAAAACAATCTGATCCACGGTTTTCCTCATAGTGGGATCGTTTATATGAGCAATGCTTATTATAACGAAAATGAAACAGCTGTCTTCATTGAAAATTGTACGATAGCTGACAATACGCTCTTTGGATTAAGGATCGTTCTGAACGCTCCTTTTAACGCGGATGTCACTGAATATGGTGTGTCTGTGCACAATTCAATAATTTACGGTAATGATCTTATGGATATCGGAGTAACGGGGGATAACAGAAATGATGACCAGGTAAAGATAGCATATTCGCTCCTTGGTGATGACGCTGTTGAATATATCGACGGGATCTACGAACATCCCGACGGAACGAGGTTTGTTGAACTTCCGGACACTGCTTACGATAATGTTATTTACGGCGAACCGCTTTTCGCCGATCCTGCAGGTAAGGACTATCGTCTCATGTCGAAGAATGGCAGATGGAATGGGGAGACATGGGTAAAGGATAGAAAGACAAGTCCTGCGGTGGATGCGGGGGACCCGGCAAGCGCGTACGATCAGGAACCTTCTCCTAACGGCAGAAGGATCAACATGGGTTATCTCGGCAACACTGAATTTGCATCTAAATCTGCCGGGTCATTTTTCAGCGGGCTTTGCTGGCTTTGGATACTGTTATTGATTTTGCTGATCATTATTATGCTGATATTGATCATTACCAGAAAAAGAAAGAAAGAGGATGATAAGAAAATTGAGCCTGTTGATAATAGTAAAGTTACAGCTATTCTTCCGATTTTCCTGGTGCTTTCGCTGCTGTTATCCGGATGTAGCGTGATCCCAGGGAATACGTCCTCATCCTCAAATGCAGGAATTAATTCGAATGATATTTTAGCAAGTAGTGCAATCAGCAATGATCAGAGCAATGCTGACAATTCTCAGATCAGCAGGCAGGCGGGAGAAGAAAAGATACATTTGAAAGTACAAGCTGCACCTGTATTAATATCCGGACTTGAAACTGTTTCTACAAAGGATTTCTCTATAGAACTTCCCAAGGGATGGACCTATGAAACCAACCCGGCTAACCTTGAATTCGGACTTATAGCATATGATCCTCAGCAACCTGAGAGAAGGTTGTTCTATTACTACATGTTTAATCCTTTTATGAAAAGTGAAGCTGCCCGTAATTATTTCAAATCAGCTTACGGATCCGGCAATATATATGCCGGATGTCCGGTACTTGATCCGCCGGAGGTAACAGAATTCTTCTATAAATGGAATGAATATATCGATTGGCTTGAAAGCCGGGGGATCAAAGCTGCTACAATGAAATTTAGCGAGCTCAATATCGTGGAGAGACATGATTTAGAGAATCTGTTTTCTGCATATGCTCTGGATACTGCTGTTGTAAGGGCTCATACCAGACTCGAAGGTTCTGAACTCATCTGCGAAGGTCTTCTCAGTGCATCAGTTGTTTCTCTGAACAGTTACGATATGGGAGGAGTCGATTATGCTCCTCTTAATGTGTACAATGTAATGGGGATCATGGCCCCTGCGGACGAATTTGTGCAGATACAGGAAATATTGAACCAGTCACTAAGTTCATTCACAATTTCTCAGAGTTATGCTGATGAATATGTCAGAGAATCACAGGAG
>JAQVYV010000043.1 GCA_028708525.1 Eubacteriales bacterium | reverse complement strand
TCATTCCAAAATCACGTATGCAATCCTCAACTTCTTTTCTGGTTTCAGAAAGATGTGTATGTATATAAGTTCCTTTACGAATAGCCATTTCAGCAAGTTTTCCATAGTAAGGCTTGTCATACAGATAGATAGAATGCACCAATAATCCGCATCTCACTCTTCCTTCTGATGCACCGTTATATTTATCATACAAATGATCAAAGTATCCCTCGTCAAGAACATAACTACCGGATCCTTCATCTAAATGTCCTGCACTGATAACAGTATTTAGTTTTATTCCCGTGTCAACTGCTAACTGAGTATCCATAGCGTCTTCATGCATCACATACATATTGGCACAAGCACCGCTTCCTGACTTGATCATCTCAGCAATTCCCAGTAAAGTTCCTGCCTGAAGATCTTCAGGTCTCATTTTCGCTTCAATCGGAAACACCGAACCATAAAGCCATTCATGAAGTTTCCTGTCATCCGCTCTGTTTCTAAGCAAAGTCATCGCAAGATGTGTGTGTGAATTGACAAAACATGGCATCAGGATCTTCCCGGTTCCGTCATAAACCTCAGGTTCATTATCTTTAAAGAGTGCTGAAGCTTCAGCGTACGAATCTCCGATATATCGGTATTTTCCTTCCTTTACTGAGACACAGCAATTGTACCTGACCTGAACAAAATCATTTTCAGGTGTTACTACTGTAATATTTTTAAAAATAACCGAATCCTTCATAAAGAATCTTGATCAAGCCCTCCAATCATCTAAATACACTCTCTGTTCTTCTGTAAGTTCATCAATAGAAAGCCCAAGCTTGTTAATGAGAATATTTGCAACATCAATATCGATAGCATCCGGCACATCGTAAACGCCCGGACGCAGATTTCTGCCATTGATTGCAAGATAACGGGCACAAAGAGCCTGTAACGCAAAACTCATATCCATTATTTCAATCGGATGCCCATTTCCTGCGGCAAGATTAACCAATCTTCCCTCCGCGATAAGATCAATACACCTACCGTCCTTCATGATATACCCTTTAATATTCTCACGCCTTTCCAATACATCAACAGAACATTCAACTAAATCAGCAACATTGATCTCAACATCAAAATGGCCTGCATTTGCCAGAACAGCACAGTTTTTCATCCTCTCGTAATGTCGTGCTGTTATAACATCCTTGCATCCTGTTACAGTCACAAAGAAATCACCTAAATATGCAGCTTCATCCATTTTCATTACTTTGTAACCATCCATCATTGCTTCAAGAGCTTTTATCGGATCTATTTCAGTTACAATAACATTGGCTCCCAGAGCTTTAGCTCTTAATGCAACTCCTTTACCGCACATTCCATATCCTGCAACAACGAATATTTTACCTGCAACAAGAAGATTCGTAGTAGCCATTATTGATGTAAGGACCGATTGACCGGTTCCATAACGATTATCAAAAAGATATTTGCAGTGTGCATTATTTACTGCGATTGCCGGATACTCAAGTATGCCTTGTTTCTCATGTATCTTTAGCCTGAGTACTCCTGTAGTAGTTTCTTCACAGATCCCTATGAGAGATCCCCTATACTTATCTCCGGTGTCTATGATTCTTTCCATAAGATCTCCACCGTCATCGATTACGATGTGCGGCTGACAGGAAAGAGTAGCATCCAAATCTCTCAAATACTCAATCTCAGAGGAATTGTATTTACAGTTAACAATAATACCCATCTGAGCAAGAGCTAAGGCAACATCGTCCTGAGTTGAGAGAGGATTACACCCTGTAAGATAAATGTCCGCACCTGCTTCTGAAAGAAGTAGCGCAAGTCTTGCTGTTTTAGCCTCCACATGTACACTGACAGCTATTCTTAGTCCGTTTAGCGGCTTAGTCCCGGAAAACTCTTTTTCAAGTTCTGCTAAAATAGGCATATGTTGCATAGCCCAGTTTATTTTTCTTCTTCCGTTTGTGATCATATCCTCACGATCGTTGTCAGTCATTATCTGTTTTTCCCCTTTGACTCTATTATACTTAGAACTAATTTCTTAAGTGATTCAGATGCTTTGACCCCTACTTCAATAACTTCTTTGTGAGAAAGAGGAGTATCGAGTATTCCCGCAGCGAAGTTAGTTATCGTTGAGATACCCATTACTTTCATTCCGCAATGTGATGCTGTTATTGCTTCCGGAACTGTTGACATTCCCACGGCATCAGCACCTAAAGCAGCCAACATTCGTATTTCTGCAGGAGTCTCATACATCGGTCCTTTGGCATAACAATATACTCCTTTATGAATCTTTACATCGGTTTTATTAGCATTGTTCACGACTTCTTCCCAGTCATACACAGATGATTGATCCGGAAATCTGGGTCCGAATTTGTCAAGATTCAAACCTCTGAGAGGCGATTCACAGAACATTCCTATGTGATCGGTGATCGCCATTAATTCACCCGGAGCGTAGTTTCTGTTTACACCACCTGCAGCATTAGTCAGAATAATCGTTTTGATCCCAGATTCTGCAAAAACCCTTATCGGGAAAACAACATCCTCGATGCTATGTCCCTCGTAGTAATGGAACCTTCCTTTCATCATAAGAACCGATACATCTTTTATCCTTCCGGTTATCAATGCTCCTTCATGGCCTTCTACAGTAGTTTTCGGAAACCCGGGGATCCTGTCATATTTGATCTCTTTTCTGAACTCTACAAGATCTGCCAGAGATGAAAGCCCGGAACCAAGAGTAATACAAATATCAGGGATACACCCAAGCTGTGAATCAATATACTTAGAAGCGTAAGAGATTTTATTTATCAGCTCTTCGTTTTGTAGCATTTATTCATTCCTTCCGCAGCAATTCTTGTACTTTCTGCCGCTGCCGCACGGGCATTCATCATTTCTTCCGACTTTAGAGCTGTCCCTCCTTATCGGTGTATGTGATGTTTCCGATGTATTCTGGTTTGACGATGCTCTGGCTGAAGATGGATTCGGTCTGATTCCTTCAAAATCAGCCTTCTTCTCTTTAATATTTCCCGCAACAGCTGTACGCTGCATCGGACTATTTACCGAAAATCTGCCCCTCATTATAAGCCTGACTGAATCCTCTTGTATGGAATGATTCATAGCCTCAAACATGTCAAATCCTTCACGCTTATACTCCATTACAGGATCATGCTGAGCATATCCGCGCATCCCAATACTGCCTCGCAGATCATCCATTGCATCAATGTGTTCCATCCATTTCTCATCAACATTTCGAAGAAGGATCACCCTTTCAGCTTCTGCCATCATTTCGGGAGAGCCAAATTCCGACATCCTTGACTCGAGTTTATCCAGAGCCTGCACAGTCAGTTCTTCTGTCAGGTCAAATTTATTGATGTTTCGTTTCCTGGCTTCATCCAGGATCGAATATCCGGCCAATTCTCCAAATGAATCGAACAGTCTGGCTTTCAGTCCTTCAGCATCCCATTCATCAGAATTCTGATATTGATCGGTAAAAGTCACCAATATATCCGTCATTATATTCTTGACCATGTTTATGTAAAACGGATGCATGTCTTCACCTTCGAGAACTTTTCTTCGCTGTCCGTATATTGTCTCTCTCTGCTGATTCATGACATCATCGTATTGCAGGACATTTTTCCTTATACCGAAATTTCTTCCTTCAATTTTCTTCTGAGCGTTTTCAATTGCATCGGAAAGCATCCTGTGTTCGATCTGCATATCCTCATCGACGCCCAGCATGTTGAACATATTGGTCATTCTTTCTCCGCCGAACAACCTCAGAAGGTCATCTTCCAGTGAAAGATAAAATCTGCTCCTCCCGGGATCCCCCTGACGGCCGGATCTTCCCCGAAGCTGGTTATCGATTCGTCTTGATTCGTGGCGCTCAGTTCCTATTATGAAAAGACCTCCGGCCTCAACGACCCTCTTATGTTCGGTTTCCGTTTCCTGCTTGTATTTTCTGTTTAGTTCATTGAATCTGTTTCTTGCCTCAATAATCAGCTCATCGTCGGTTTCATTATGAGCCGTAGAAGCATCAATAAGCTCATCAGGGTACCCCAGCTTTTTCATTTCCTGCTTCGCGAGAAATTCTGAATTACCACCAAGGATTATATCGGTACCTCTTCCTGCCATATTGGTCGCGATCGTAACCGCTCCGAAACGACCTGCCTGAGCAACGATTTCTGCTTCTCTTTCATGTTGTTTAGCGTTAAGAACGTTATGTTTGATTCCGTTCAAAGAAAACATTTTAGATATGTATTCAGAAGTCTCGACAGACACTGTTCCGACTAAAACCGGTTGTCCGGATGAATTTGCCGCCTTTACTGTTTCAAGTACTGCTTTGAATTTCCCATTTATAGTTTTATAAACTGCATCAGGTAGATCTGCCCTTATCATGGGTCTGTTAGTCGGAATGCTAACAACATCCAACTTATAAATCGCCCTGAATTCTTCCTCTTCTGTCAATGCAGTACCGGTCATTCCGGAAAGTTTACTGTACATTCTGAAATAATTCTGGAATGTGATCGTTGCTAAAGTTTTGCTTTCTCTCTCAACTTTTACATTTTCTTTAGCCTCTATGGCCTGATGCAAACCATCACTGTATCTTCTTCCGAACATAAGTCTTCCGGTGAAATCATCAACAATTATTACTTCATTATCTTTAACAACATACTTATGATCTCTCTTCATTAGTCCGTGCGCTTTAAGAGCATTATTTACATGATGCACGATGGTATAATTATCAGCATCCGTAAGATTATCAAGAGAGAAAAACTGCTCAGCTTTTCTTATTCCTTTAGTTGTCAATACAGCAGTATGAGCCTTTTCGTCGATTATATAGTCAGCTTCGCCTGTCATTTCGTTGAAATCCGTTTTATCGTCTGTTTCAGCAACGACAAACGGTTTAAGTCTCTTAGCAAAATCGTCCGCTCTTTTATACAGATCAGTTGATTGTTCCCCCATTCCGGATATTATCAAAGGAGTTCTGGCTTCATCGACAAGGATACTGTCAACTTCATCAACGATAGCATAATTATGGCCACGCTGAACCATATCCGACTTGTGAATAACCATATTGTCCCGCAAATAATCGAAACCGAATTCATTATTCGTACCGTATGTTATATCACAAGCGTATGCATCTCTTCTTTGCTTATTATCAAGACCGTGCACGATCAATCCAACTGATAGCCCGAGATATCTGTAAACTTTCCCCATCCACTCACTATCGCGCTTCGCCAGATAATCATTGACCGTAACAACATGAACACCTGCACCAAATAAAGCATTCAGATAAACAGGAAGTGTTGCGACCAGAGTTTTACCTTCACCGGTTTTCATTTCTGCTATACGACCTTGATGCAGTACAACACCACCAATAAGTTGAACTTTGTAATGTTTCATACCAAGAACTCTGAATGCTGCTTCCCTTACTGCAGCAAAAGCATCGGGCAGGATATCATCTGCAGTTTCTCCTTGAGCGATCCTTTGCTTTAATAGATCGGTAGTCGATTTGAGGTCTGATTCGTTCATAGATGAATACTTTTCATCAAGTTTCTCGATTTCATTTACTAATGGCTCTATTCTTTTGATTTCACGTTCGCTGTGAGTTCCGAAAATTTTAGATATTATACTCATTTACTGACCCTTCCTTATTTACGATCTAAACTATTTTTCATCCTGTCCAGGATCATCCTGTATCCGTCAGCTCCATACTCCAACGCTCTGTTTACTCTGCTTATCGTTGCCGTGCTTACTTTCGTTTCATCACATATTTCAGTATATGTTCTGCCTTGGTCAAGCATTTGCGCAACTTTAAACCTTTGTGACAATGATTTGATTTCAGAGATAGTACAGACATCTTCAAAAAACGCGTAGCAGTCTTCAAGATTTTCCAGTGTTAACACCGCTTCGAAAAAGGCATCGTTAACCGGGTCTTTTAATTTGCTGTTCATAATTCCTCCAACGGTTATTGATCATCAGACGATGAAATCTGTGAAGCTTGTGAAGTAATTATATCAGATGGACCGACATCATAGGAATATTCTGAATAAATTTTTCCATCACGGAGATAACTTCATCATATATTAATACTTAATAAACTCAACATATACATTATTCTCATATCCATACTTAATCACTCTTTCAAAAAGATCGTCAGTTTCAAATAAAAGTTCGCTTCCCGGATATATGATCCGAAGAACCCTTCGCTTGATATCATCTTCTCTTATAATGACAGCATCTTTTCCCCATGGTGATTCTGTCCCATTAAAGTAAGAAAGACTATTTATTTCATCACATAATTCTTCGTATACATTCTCAATAACAGACCAGGTCTGCTTTCGCAGATCAATACTTCTGACAGAAAGGGCTACACCATCATGGAATCCTGATATCACAGGATATCCAATTGGCAGATTCCCTCCAAAACGCTTTTTGAAAAATAGTCCTCTGCTGAAATTATCTTTATCCCAGATATCGCCAATGTTTCTTTCCTCAGTGAATAAAGGATATGTTCTTTGACTTTTCCATATAGGTACGGCAAAAGCATATGACTTTGTTTTCTTACCCCAATTCGAAACTACAAAATATTCTACTATGATCGAAACGCGATCATCTTCAGGTTGCGTGATAACATCAACGCCTTTAATTTGTATAGTGCTTCTAAACATAGAGTTATTTGACCTTGTTTTCTCAATACCATTAAGAAACAATATCTCAGCCGGAAGGAATTGAATGTTCTCAGGAATAACATCACTCAGTATCTCAACATAATCCGACTTGTCAACAGCTGTAATTAATTCAAATGCATAATTTTGCAATAAAATAACTTCAGCGTATTTTCTGAAAGTTTCATCTGCGAGTTCGAACAGCGTAAACTCACTATGTAAAGTAATTATTCTTAATGAAAACCAGGACATCACGAGCAACACAACAGGTACGACCAAAGCAGCTTCGAGCGCTAAACTACCACTTCTGAAGCTATCTGCTTTTTTATCTGAAATAATTCTTTTCAATTTCCAACAACCTGCCCTTGTATAAACACGATACCTTTACGTTTGAGTAATAGCCCGATTCATGATTATCTTTATATATATCTAAAATTGATGATATCCTGTCAAGTTTGAGCTGCAATGGCAAGCATAAGAGCATTAATCGTAGATGATCTCTGTATGAAAGCTTGATACTGTCATATCCCTCTAACGGTATCAATGCGATTTTCTCACTATCCATCATATTTCCCCAATCCTGAACAGACTGACAAGACGCCAGAATAACATGAAGAGCATATTCGATAGCTTCAGGCGGAACTGCTATACTCCCGGCACTTGCCAGAGCGATCGCTGCGCTAAGAGCAGCAGAGGCTGTTTTGACTTCCTGATTATTTGACGGATCCAAAATATTTGACAGCATATTTACAGCGAATCTTACTCCTACAATAATTAATTGAGCCATATCGGCGTTTCTATCATTGTTCTCAAATCCAAAAATCAGCCGTTCCATTTCGAATGCATCACTAATACCGTATCTTTCGAACTCAACTCCACGAAGATTCTTAAATGAAACTACCTCATTTTTTTCATTAACAAAACTATTTACTCTGCATGAAAACATTTCACCCAAGTAGTATTCAAACGACAAACGTTTATACAACTGTCCTGTATCTGATGAATAGAAATTTGAGAGAAGTTCTGTCAGATAACCTAATAAATCATTTGTTATGAACATATCATCAGAGCTTGAAATCGGTAAAATGTACTGTTCCATACTAACAGAGTATTCATGTATCATATCTGAAAGTTCGTCTATCGAGAAAATTCCTTCAAGTTTTTCCTTCAGATATGTCCTGACTTTCTCATTTCTCAGGACTTCTGATATTATTTCTGTCAGTGTACTCCTGTCACATATACTATTAAGGCTCTCATCATTTCCAGTCTCAATACTAAGAGCATTCATTACTTTATCGTTTATGCAGACATCATTTAACCATCCGAGGAATTTCTTGGATACATCAACAGGAAAACGAACCAGAGAAAATCTGGTGATTTGATCAAACAATGTTTCATTTCTCAGAGATGCTCCCGGAAATACTTTTAAGTTGTAGATATTAGAACATGAATCGCAGACAGTTATGTTCTTCTCGTTATTAGATCGGCTATGCTCATATGCAAACAAACCGAACCTGTCATATATTCGTTCATTATATCCGGAAAGTACAACTTCACATTCTCTATCCATGGCACTCATCAGAACATATTTGTCAAATTTTGTCTCTGCGATTTCAAACAAAACAGTAAACAGGATCAACGCAGCTGAAGTCGTAATAGTCAGGAACAGGGTGATGCTGCCTTTTCTGTTATCTGATAATATCATTGTATTAAATCCACAACTATTTCTATAGTCTCGATCAAAACGACCGTATTAGCTTCTTTAGCACCTGTTGATCTTATTCTGTCATCTATCAGACACTCTACAGCCTCTGAAGATACTTTCAGAAAACAGAAAAAGGAATTTAAGGATATAGCTATTAGACTTACTATCACGATTGCCGTTACAGGTAAAACAATTGATGATTCTACTGAATATGCCATATGACCTCACTAAACTAAAAATTCTCTGCTAATAATTTAACATTTATGTGCTCCGTTCAATCATTTCAAAATCAATGATTTTAAGTCAATTATTATCTTAAAAAGACAAAAAAGTATCGCTTAAATAAATCATGTCAATTGTTTTGCTCATAATGTATAATAGAATATATGCAAATAGTAATAATAGATGGAGGTGGACGCATGGAATACCTATGGATAGCTCTTGCCGCTATAGCAGTGATAATCGTTCTATGGTATATAGCTACTTACAACAAATTTGTCGGACTGAAAGTAAGGATCGAAGAAGCGTTTTCTACTATTGACGTATATTTGAAGAAGAGATATGATCTGGTTCCTAACCTAGTTGAAACAGTCAAAGGCTATGCATCTCATGAAGTTGAAACATTTGAAGCTGTTGTGAACGCCAGATCCCGTGCACATGACAGTTCTAATGTTGAAGACAAGATCCGTAACGAGGGAGAACTTACCAAAGCTTTGGGCCGCCTTATGGTGCTTGCTGAAAGTTATCCTGAACTGAAAGCTGATTCACAATTTTTAAATCTTCAGACACAGTTACGTGACTTAGAGGATGAAATATCTCAGTCAAGAAAATATTATAACGGTGTAGTCAAATCGTTCAACACGATGATAATTTCCTTCCCTTCAATGATTGTAGCTAATCTTGCGAAATTCACGAAAGCCGAGTTCTTTTTGATCGACCGGGAGGAGCAGAGAGAGAACGTTAAAGTCAGCTTCAATCAATAAGGGGGGGATATTCTTTATGAGATCCCGCAATTTCGTTATATTGACATTGTTTTCGGTTTGCCTTGCTTTGGTTTTGCCGCTGATGCTCCTTGTACATGATGTTCATGCACAAGAAGCTTTTTACATTGAGAAATATTCTATAGATATCAAGACCGGAACCGACTCATCGTACTATTTTGAAGAAGAAATCACAGTTTTCTTCACTTCTAAGAGACATGGAATAATCCGTTCTATTCCAAAGGCAGGAAATGATCTGCCTTACTTTGTTTCTGAAATATCTGTTTCAGGAGATGAAAGTACTGTAGAGTACGATTCATACAATATCAATTTAAGGATCGGAGATGCCAATAAAGAGATAAGCGGATTGAAGACTTATGTTATCAAGTATAAACTGCAATTTTTCAAAGACACATATGATGATTTTGATTTTTCATATCTCAATTTAATAGGTACGCAATGGGACACATATATCAAGAATGTAGACATAAATTATTACTATCCGGTAATAAATGACATTCCGATAAAGCCATACGAGTATAATTTATATGCCGGCAGATACGGCTCAGAAAGCACAGGATCAGCGTTGGCCGAATCATTCGCCAATCATATCCGCATAACTATATCTGAACCGCTTAAGAATTACGAAGGAATATCACTATTAGCTAAATATGATGAAATGACTTTTGTGGATGCTCCCGAGCAGAAACTCCCATATGAAATCTCTGATTACCGTGCCGTAATTTCTGTCAGTAAGGATAAAAGAGTTTCAGTTGAAGAAACTTTCGGTCTTGTCATAAATGACCACTCAACTCCTGTTTACCACTTTATACCTCTGACCGACGGTTATGACAGCTATTTGAATATCGGACGTGTTAAATTAAACGATGCTAACGCAGTTACATCTGATGATATCCGCTCCAGACTTGTTCCTCTTAAGGAGGACGGTAATTATAAAGTCGAATATACGATTTACTATCCTCTTCTCTCGCCTTCGGACAGAGATACACTTAGACTGACTTTGTTTGATTTTTATCGTTCAACTCCATTAAACGGCTATGAGTTTTCTGTCATTTCTCCGGCAAGACCCAAAGCAGTATATGCTGAATTTTCTGATTTCAGAGGACGTACCACTCCTGAAAGTATACCGGTAGGCAGTGATACGAAAATGAGTTTTGCAACTGATGAAATACTTCCTTCATATCACGGGATCTATCTTGATCTTTCATATCCAATTGATACTTTTACTTTCGTCTTGAGATTTGAATACGCTTTGCTTATCGTAGTTCCTTTGCTTATTCTGTTGATCGTATATTTGATTTTCAGAAAGCATGGGCGTGATACTCGTGTTTCACCTGTTGTTGAATTTTATCCTCCTGACAACCTATCACCTGCCGGTGTTGGTTATGTGATCAACAGGATCGTTGATCCGGCTGATATCACGTCGATGCTTTTATATTGGGCTTCACATGGGCATTTGATTTTTACCGCTACAGGAAAGAAGGATTTTGAGATTTCTCCGGGTACCGCTATCGATGATTCTCATCCTGTATGGGAACAACTTGCTTTCTCTGAGTTGACTATCCTTCTTCAGGCTCATGGAAACGTAATGTCCAGAAAATCACTTCAGGATACATTTTATAAGGTTGCTCAGAAGATCAAAGCTTCAGTACCAACATATTTTTCAAATGAAAGAAAGCTGGACACCAAGTTATCATCTAAGTATTCGTTACTATCTGTTAGTCTGGGATTCATTTGGACTCTTATATCAACCGCAATGGTAACATATACCGGAACTCACGACTTCTTTTCATCACTTATAGCAGGGCTCTTTTCCGGGGCCTCAACTATTTTGATCTATACTCTTATTTATTATCTTGAAGCCGGTTGGCATAAAAGAAAGAAAATAACCAATATCATTGTTTCGTTTCTA
>JAQVYV010000002.1 GCA_028708525.1 Eubacteriales bacterium | reverse complement strand
CGAATAATGAATGATGAAATGCCTGCAGAAGATATGGGCATTTACATTGAGCCTTCAGTTGAAAATACTTACCGGTTTCGCCCATTTACTAACTCAGATGACATATATGAATGCAGTGCTGCAATGATAAGAAGATTCATTCTGATTTTTTCTGAATGGAATTCCAGAGGTTCAGGAAATCATTACGCCATACTCTGCATGATCAATATGCCATTTTCACATGTATTTACAGCAGCGACTATATGCGGAAAATTGAATATTTTAAATTCTGAGGAGCTTTTCAGAAATAATGAATACAACAAGGAGATATCGTCATTACTACTTAATCTGCCCGGAACATGTTTAGTCCGGCAATACACCGAAAGATATGAGGAAGAGAAATACGGAGTTTCAGATGACAGAACTAAATAAGCAGGACCATGAACTTATAACATCATTGATCGATAAATATCTCGCAACAAGGCCGGATTACTCTGACGGGTCATACCGCCGGGCTATAGCTTCCGCTGTTTCAGGCGTACTCGGACCTAAGAAATACAGTATCAAAGATAAAGCTTGTATTGCTGAACGAATATTTGCCAGATTGAAAGGATATGATATCCTTCAGCCATTGATGGATGATCCTCACATAACTGATATTCTTGTTAATGGTCCTGAGCATATTTTTTTCGAGAAATCAGGAACATTAGAAGAGTACAGTGAACATTTTGAAAATCATGAACATTTGATCAATCTGATCCACAGAATTTTCGAATCGTGCGGGAAATCTGTTACCGCAAAAGACCCGATATCTGATATTACTCTGTCAGACGGATCAAGAGCAAATGCGGTAATACCTCCTGTCGCAGTTGACGGACCGCTTCTCAGTATCAGAAAATTCACAACAACAGGGCACGATATGAGCACACTTATATCTTGCGGATTTCTAAGTGAGAGACAGGCGGATTATCTTAGCGGCAGTGTCACTGCAAGGAGAAACATCTTTATATCAGGCGGAACAGGTACAGGTAAAACAACGTTTCTAAATGTTTTGTCTGAATTTATTCCTGCTTCAGAACGTATAATTGTGATTGAAGATTCACCTGAACTAAAGCTAAGCGGTTCTCCAAATCTTGTAAGACTTCAGACCAGAGATCCTTTTGCGGATAAAAGCGGAAAAATTACGATTTCCGACCTTATAAGGTGTGCTTTGAGAATGCGTCCTGATAGAATAATCGTTGGAGAAGTAAGAGGAAGTGAAGCAGCAGATATGCTTTGGGCTATGAACACAGGTCACAAGGGTTCATTGAGTACCGGACACAGCAACTCTGCCGAAGACATGTTAAACAGACTTTGTGTAATGGTGCGCTCATCCTCGGGTCACCCTGCCGAACTTGTAAATATCCAGATAGCTTCAGCAATAGATACGGTTGTCCACCTTGAGCGAGGAGAAAACAAGCTTAGACATATTGCTGAAATCATAAATATCTCCGGATACACGAAAGGAGAATTTGAAATTGAATACTGCAACTAAAACGATAAATCTTTTCATGGCTGTGACGATTCCCTTGCTGCTGTTTGTACTGTCTGAACCATTTTCAAATAGTATGATCATCAGAATGTTTCTTTCAGTAGTATTATCCGTGCCGGTCTTTATTTCAGTGAAAAGATTAATAAGGTCACGTACTTCTCTGAGAGCCCGAACAGAACTAAGAAGTCTTATCGAATCACTCTATACTTCAACTGTCTCCGGTGAATCATTCAGCAACGCTGTCAGCAGTTCCATTAAAGATCTTGTAATATTATACGGAGAAAACTCACAAGTGATCAGAGCTGCACGAAGTTATCTTCACGCTGCCAGGTTGGGGGTATCTTTTAATGAACGTCTGCGTTCTTTTGGATGTTCGATCGATTGTCCTGAAGCGGGTCTGGTGTTTGATATGATTTCTGCTTCTGATACTATTGGTAATAATATAACATATGTACTTCAACAAAATGCTGAAATGCTTACTGATATGATTACTTCTGCGAGAGACATTTCATCAGAACTCTCTCAGAAGCGCACTGAAGGCGTTATTATGTCTTTAATGCCTTTCGCTGTAACATGGAATCTGCATTTGTGCTTCCCGGGATATTTTTCTTCTGTCTGGAGTTGTTCCTGGGCACATTTGGTTTTTATTATTATTCTTGCAATATCAGTTATTTCTGTTGCAGTCTGTATTAAATTCAACGCTGACATGAATTCAACTTTTGACTCGGTAAACCGCAAGTCACATGGGATTTTTATGATATCAACAGCAAGAAAGATTATCGTTTCAAGAAATGCACTGACGAGAAAACTTAAAACACTCGCCCAAATCATATCACAGAAACTGAAATCAAGATATTTTCAGTCCGGAATGAAGGACTTTGAGCGAATCAATTATGGTGATCCGAATAATGAGATCCAATATTGGGTCATTAAGTTCTTACTAATTATCATAATACTGTTTCTGATCACATTATCTTGTCTGTCCGGGATCCATCCGTTTGTATGCCTTTTATCCGGTATATCGATATATTTTGCACATGATCATGATATCCACAAGAAATCCTCCGAACTACAGCGTTACAGAGAACTTGACTACCCGGGTTTCATAAGTCTCCTTGAAACTTTGATATCTTGCGGAATCAACATACCACAAGCAATAGATAAGTGTGCTGAAATATATTCCGGTATAAACTCACCTGTTTCAGCTGAGATCTCCGCTTTGTCCAAGGCTGTTAACCTTGGGGGTTCTGTATCTAAAATCCTGGAAGATTATGCAATAAGGATCAATTCACCTGAAATCTCAGCAGTTTTTCTTGGATTATCAGGTTATCATATGACCGGTAACTCCGATACACTTTCTGTAATTAAGCTTCACAGGTCTGCATGTTGGAACAGAGCAAGAAACACAGCGCGAAGGCAAGCTGAAATCGTTAGTTCAAAGCTTCTTCTGCCAATGCTGATACAGTTCATATGTATAGCAGCTGTATCTGTGTTGCCTTCACTAATATCTTCAGGGATCATATAAACGATAAAAGGAGGTCTATTTAATGAGAAGAAACAAAAAAGGATTTGGAACTGTTGAGATAGTGCTTATTACTGCAGTACTTATCATACTGGCAATGATGTTCAGAACTGCTATAATATCCTATGCTCAGAACTTGCTGGATTCAGTCTTCAGCGAATCGTCTTTTTCGGAGTTTTCAGAAGTAAGCGGAGAATCAGACTGATGTCAGGCGATGTGATCCATATAGATACCACAGATTCACATAATATCGCGTTTTATCAGATAGATGTGATCTTCTCTGAGAAGCAGGATAGGTTTGTTGAGATATTTATTTTCACGGATTCTGACGGCACTGATATCAAGTTCAATACAAATGCTATGACGAGATTGACTGATCCGTCTTTAGTTACCGCTTTTTCCCGAGAAACAATCATTAATATCATTGAAAAGATAATCGGCAACGCTGCTTGGTGCATTAATAAACTTCTAGATCCCGCATGCATCATCACACATCCTGATGATATCTTCATACATGATACTGTCGATCATATTTCTCAAGGAAATGTGTTAATGAAATACTTACCTGTTAGAGATACCCAAACCATCCATCACCATGCTTATCTCTGTGATGAACTGATAGATTTTTTCACTTTGTACGCTGAAGAAAATGAACCCACTTCCTGCGAATTTGATTTACTCAAAGGAATGGACCTGTACAAACCTGATGAATGCCTGACCATCCTAAAGCGGATGAGAGAAAGTAAAACTGATATGCCTGAGTCAGGGAGAGCAAAGTCTTCGAAACTTAATATAAATCCTTCTGTATCTATATGCATTCTAATTGCTTCACAATTATTCATAGTCACAGCGTCTGTTTATTTGCTTATCAATCTGTATCTGTTCTCATCTCCTGCACCGGTAATGACTTTTGTGATATTGATGTTGGTCTTGCTATTCGGAGCTGATATTTATGTAGCATCAGATCGTTCTTCCCCATTTCGCAAACTGATAATTGAATCATCTGACAAGAGGAAGAAATACAGAGATAACCATCAAACAAACAGTTATTCAGAGAAAACCGTTCTTCTTGAAGCTGTGAAAGAGAAAAGCAGAATAGCGATGCTGTGTTCAGGGCTTCCGGGTACAGCTGAAGAAGGAAGCGCTCACAAAGGGTTCATCTTAAGTGATGATTTTCTGATAGGCAGAGATGGGTCGAAAGTTGATTTCAAAATCGATGTATCATCAGTGGGGCGGTCACACGCCAGAATAATGAGACGTCAGAATACCTTTTTCATTGAGGATCTTGGTTCACATAACGGAACATTTATTGACGGTAAGAGGCTGAAGAAAGGTCAGGAGTACATCCTTCCTGACAATTGCTGCATCAGTTTCGCTGATAAGGAATACTACTTTTCAGCAACCTGATGATCACCTTCAAGAAATATACGGTTTCTGATAATAACAGTATCGAGTGCGTTCTTGAGACTGAACCCGCTGTCTGTTGTTAAGGCTTTCAAGAAAAGATCCGGTCTTAGGTTGTTCTTACTGCCTGCACTGAATACTGCTTTAATAGTATTATCATCAGGAAAATCGAGTTTGTGTATCAATGGCTTTATATCTACATCTTTAACTTTTCCGCCTTTTCCTTTAGATCCCTTAGTTACGTTTAGAACTTCTCCACTCATAGCAGTTCTGACGCTCCTGCTTAAATCCTTGTGCATAAAGGTATATTCAGCACTATTGACCATTGCCATAATACTTCCTGACGCCCGATCTTCATAATGAGCATTAGTTATTCGAATATCCGGTGGCATAGAAGCGTTTAACTTATCCGCTGCCTGTTCAGTATCCGGTCCACCATAAAATGTTATTTCAACTAAATCGTTATCGACTTCGACACCAATTCCCACGGGCAGGGCAAAGACCATAAGTGGTCTGGGATTAAAGCCTTGTGATGAAACGAATTTCAGACCGCTCCTTATAAGAGCACGTTCGAAAAGTCTTAACATATCCAAATGAGCAATATATATCAGAGCACCCCTTCTGGAAAAATTGAATCTTATGACCTTTGTTATATCCGGTTCGTTCTTTCTTAAGTTTGGTGATACCGGCAAAGTTATGTTGTATTTACTCAAAACACACACCTCCGCCGAAAGCAGCAGCACCACAGCCTGAACATATCGATCTGCACTCATCAGTCGTTACTCCCGAGTGAGCTTTTATGTTCTCATTTATAAGAAACTCCTTTGATACTCCGCAGCTGATATGATCCCATGGAAGGACCTCATCAAAGAGACGCTTTCTGTTGGCATAAAATGAAATATCCAGACCTTCTTCGCTCATGATTCTTTCATATGCCTCAAAATCAAATTTATCATCCCACGCATCAAAGCAGCATCCTTCCTGAAAAGCCCTGTAAATGACCTTGGATAATCTCCTGTCACCCCTTGCAAGAACAGCTTCCCATACTGATGATTTAGATCCGTGCCATTGAAATTTAATGTATTTACTCTTGAGTTTATCTCTGAGATAATTCTGCTTTCTGTACAATTCATCAAGCTGATCCTGTGACTCCCATTGAAATGGTGTAAAAGGTTTAGGTATGAACATTGCAGCACTAACTGTGATCTCAGGCTTACGACGCCTGGTTTCACCGGGGATCTGCCAGTATGACCGGACAATATCGTGAGCAAGAATACTGATCCCATCGATATCATCATCATCTTCAGTAGGCAATCCAAGCATAAAATAGAGTTTAACAGTATTTCTTCCTCCGCTGAATGCGATTTCCATAGCTTCTTTCAGATCATTATCAGAAATATTCTTATTAATAACATTTCTAAGTTTCTGAGTTCCGGCTTCAGGAGCAAATGTCAGTCCGCTCTTTCTTGACTTTGAAGCCTTTTCCAGAATATCTGCGGTAAAAGAATCCAGTCTGAGTGAGGGAAGTGATATGCTTGTATTCGTCCCATCTGTATTCTCTATCAATGAAGAAGCAAGTTCCTTGAACCCCGAATAATCACTCGTGGAAAGAGACAATAATCCTATCTCTTCATAACCGGTAGCTTTCTGCGATTTAAGAGCAATATCAAGTAAAAGTCCCGGATCTCTTTCTCTTACCGGTCTTGTTACAAAACCGGCCTGACAGAATCTGCAACCTCTTGTACAACCTCTGAACAATTCCAAAGATACTCTGTCATGGACAGCTTCAGTATTAGGTACTATTAGGTTAACAGGAAAGTAAGCTTTATCCGGTTCAATTATCAATGCTTTAGTTATTACATCAGGCACATCCTGCGAATAAGCTCTGATCGACCGTATCGTTTCATCATCATTATATTTGACCTCATAAAACCGCGGAACATAAATACCCTGTATGGATGATGCTGCTTCAGCCAGAAATCCATCCCTGTCAAATGTATCTTTTCCTCGGAGAATATACTCACGGTAAAGATCGGAAAATTTACTTAGCTGATCTTCACTCTCACCGATAAATACAGCATCGAAAAAATCAGCCATTGGTTCAATATTAAAAGCACATGGACCTCCGGCAATTACTATAGGGTCATCCTGTTTTCTATCTTTCGCATAAACAGGTATTCCACCCATATCAAGCATATGAAGAACATTTGAGTAACACATCTCATATTGAAGTGTAAAGCCTACGATATCAAACTCATTAAGAGGAGTCTTTGTTTCAAGAGTATAAAGCGGAATGTTATCTTCTTTCATCCTGCTCATCATGTCAGTCCAGGGCATATATGCTCTTTCGCAGAACACATCATCTCTTTCATTCAGCATATGATACAGTATTTTCATACCAAGATGAGACATCCCGATCTCATATGTATCAGGAAAGCACAGAGCTGTCCTGATATAAACATCATGAACATCCTTTAAGACGCTGTTCCATTCTCCGCCGACATATCTGGCAGGCTTTTCTACCGACAAAAGAATATGCCGGGGTATATAAACAGTTGACATTATGATATTTTATCCAGTTCCAGATCCTCAAGAAGTGCTTTAAGCAGAGCCACTTCCTCATTCTTAAGTGATATACCTTTGCCCATTTTAGAATGATCAGGTGCCCAATCTCTGACGTCGAGTTTAGGATTACCGTTATTCCACTTCACGATGTTCACTTCACGATTCCAGCCTTTAGGTGAAGAGCTTATAACTCCGATTTGTTCAACTATCTCATATGTGATTTCTTTAGCAGGCATTTCAAGTCCTTCTTTCTATAAAATTTATTTTAATTCCTTCTTATTCCTTTGAACAGTGACCAGCATTTCAGTAAGTTCCTCTTCGAGATCTGTTAGTTTCTTCTTCGCATAATCCATTGATTTCTTCCTGATATTCTGAGCTGAAGTATTAGCGTTCTCAAGTATCTGATCTCTTTCAAGTTTAGCCTTTCGTGTGATCTCATGCTCATCTATCATAGCAGTCATACGCATTTCAGCTTCACGCATAATGCTTTCAGCTTCCTTACGTGCTTCAGCTATTATGTGCCTGTTCTGGTCAAGCAGGAGTTTAGCTTGTCTGATTTCATTGGGAAGATGCTCTCTGACCATTCCAATAAGTATTAGTATTTCTTCTCTGTCTACTATACAATTATCTGAAAATGGAAGTGATCTTGCCTGATCAACAGATACTTCAAGTCTGTCTATCAGATCATAGAGGTCTTCATCACTGTCATGTGCACCTTCATATTCATTTACTTTCTTTTTCGTGTCACCTGTATGCATATAATTCTCCTCAACGCAAAAAACATTTCAGCGCTTGAATTTATCCAAAATCATGGGAGCCAACTCAGGAAGTATCATTCCTGAAACATCCCCTCCATATGAAGCAACTTCTCTTACAATAGTTGAACTTGTAAAAGCAAGATCCATCCTGCAAGGCATCAATACTGCTTCAAAATCCGGACACAACAGTTTATTTGCGGCTGTAAGTTCAGCCTCATACCTGAAGTCAGATTCACTGCGCAATCCTCTGACCACAGCATCTGCATTTTTCAATTTAAAATAATCAACGAGAAGTCCCCGGAACGATTCTACTTCTATTCCCGGAATACCCTCAAGAGAACGCTTTGCCATATATATCCGTTCGTCGACAGAAAATGAAGTCTTCTTGGTACTGTTAGTTAAAACAGCAACATACAGCTTATCACAAATCGAAATCGCACGTCTTGCAATATCAGTATGCCCGTTTGTAAACGGATCAAATGTTCCTGGATAAATGAAAGTCTTCACTTCTTGTCTGAACCTCCGGCACTACAACTTTCGTCAATTGGGGCATATCTTTCATAAAATGATAACATGACGGTACCATACTTACAACAGCGCTTTAGTTTCAGATTTGTTACAAAATCATCCGGATGGCACTTTGAATCATGTTCGAGCACTATTATCGCATCATTGTTCAGCATTGTGTTCTCATCCAGATATAAACCGATCTTTCGAAAATAAGATACGGCATCAGCATACGGAGGATCGATATAAACTAAATCGAATAAAATCTGCTTCCCGTAATTTCTGACAAATCTCAACACATCATCACAGACCACAAGTGAGTTCTCTTCAAACCCACATTTCCCTATATTATCCTTGATGCATCTGATACTATTACGCGCTGAATCTACTAAAACCGCATAAGCAGCTCCTCTGCTGAGTGCTTCTATAGCTATTTGACCCGTTCCGGAGAAAAGGTCAAGAAATACCGCTTCCGAAACTCTATCACCAAGTATACTGAAAAGTGCTTCTTTAGCCCGGTCTGAAGTAGGTCTTGTGTCTGATCCGTTCGGTGCAGAAAGAGCTCGTCCTCCTGCAGATCCGGATATAACTCTTGGCATTAGCGATTCCTCCGAATAAACATGTATAATATAGTATAATATTAACAGAGAAATAATCAAATGATCCTAATAGGATAAATATGGATAAGTATGGAGGTTCTTATGAAATGCTGGTTTTGCGAAGTTATTGAGTCTGATCCCAAGAAAGCCCTGAATCTGAAACTGTACGGAGAAGTAGATGCAACAACGTCCGAATCAATAACTAAAGTCAAATACGTTCTTCACAACGTTGATGTAAGCAGATGCCAGTTGTGCAAGTCGAAACACAGACTATCAGTAATTGCCTTTGCATTATCATGTACTTTACTTTTCATATCTTTACTGTCAGCCATCCTGACTGCCTTCAGTGTTATAACCGGATTTATTGCCGGGATATTGGTCGGTGCTTTTGCCGGAATAGGATTATCCGGAATAGCATATGCGCACGGAATACTTAAAGGTACGCACTCAGTTAATTATGCAAGGAAAAACCATCCTGAGGTAAAGTCCCTGCTTGAGAAAGGTTATAAGTTCGGAAAAGGAATAAAGGACCACACCCGCGAAATAAGATCTGCTCAGGAAAATGACCAGTCTATTGCAACAACTGCAACATCCGGATCTGTTGAGAATAAGAAATCATAAACCGATACTTTCTATAAGTCCTCCGAATCTCTGTTTCACATGAGGCAGAATGCTCCTGTTTTCAATCTTGCCAAGAAGCGGATCCTGACTGAACATCTCATTTAGAGCTGCCCGGCTTTCTTCCAGCAAATCCGTATCAGTATAAAGGTTAGCTATCTTTAGATCGGGTATACCGTGCTGACGTGTTCCGAAGAAATCACCCGTACCTCTCATCTGCAGATCCTTCTCCGCTATCACGAATCCATCAGAGCTTCTGCACAGGATCTTCAGCCTTTCTTTAGCCTGTTGTTGGTCCGCATCACTCTTAAGAATACAAATCGATCTGTGACTTCCTCTTCCTATGCGACCTCGCAGTTGATGCAATTGAGCAAGTCCGAATCGTTCGGCATTCTGTACAAGCATGATAGTAGCATTGGGATTATCGACACCGACTTCTATTACGGTAGTGCTTACAAGAATCTTTATATCTCCGTTCATAAAAGAGCGCATCGTCTCATCCTTTTCGGTTGATTTCATAGCACCGTGAAGCAATCCAACAGAAACATCTCTGAAAACTCTTCCTTTAAGTTCCTCATACAACTCTTTCACGGACAACAGATCTGACTCCATTGTTGCCTCGATCATCGGACAAACAATATAAGCCTGCCTGCCTTCATAGATGTGTTTATTAATAAGGGCATAAACCCTCGGATCATCCCTCGATGTTGACGTATATGTTTCAACAGGCTTACGCCCTCCGGGCAGTCCTTTAACGACTGATATATCAAGATCTCCGTATAACACAAATCCAAGAGTACGCGGGATCGGTGTTGCTGACATAACAAGAACATGCGCAACTTTATCTTCACCTTTCCCGAGTCTGCTTCTCTGATCAACCCCGAATCTATGCTGTTCATCTGTTACTGCGAGAGCAAGATCCCTGAACCTGACATTATCGCTTATGACAGCATGTGTCCCGATAAGCAATGAAATGCTTCCGTTCTCAAGTCGTTCAAGTATATCCTTTCTTTTCCGACCTGTGACACTCCCTGTAAGAAGAGCGATCTTTTCATTATCATCAGGGAAAAACTTCAGAAAAGTATTGTAATGCTGATTCGCCAAGACAGATGTGGGAGCCATTAAAGCGGATTGATGACCGGAATACATGCATGCCGCAATTGCTGCTGCGGATATAACTGTTTTACCGGAACCAACATCTCCCTGCACAAGTCTGCTCATAGGTATATCACCCGACATATCTTTCATTATCTCTGATATGACTTCTGTCTGTGATTTCGTAAGGTCGAACGGAAGGGATCTGCAGAATCCTTCTATCGCTCCCTTTGGAGGATTGATACTCCACGCATTGCTATTTAAAGCTAAATTGCTCTTAACCAGCTTCAACCCGGCCTGGATCATAAACAATTCTTCAAAAGCCAGTCTCCTCCTTGCGATCTCAAACTCCTCAACATCCTTAGGTAGATGTATCTTTTCATAAGCGTAAACGGAACTGCACAACTTATATTTTGATCTGATCCAATCAGGAAGACAGTCATTTATTTGAGGTAGTTCAATTTCCAGTGCTGTCCATACAAGTTTTCTTATAACACCTTGTGTCAGTCCCGAAGTAAGAGGATAAACCGGCTTAATAACGACCCTGTCATCACTTTCGGTTGATTCGAACGAGGGATTTACTATCTCAGCCGATATACCGTTTCTTCTGATCTTCCCGCGAAAGATATATGCATTTCCTTTAATAAGACGATCCTGAAAATACGGTTGGTTGAACCAAGTCGAAAAAATACGTGTCCCGCTTTCATCTCTGAGCGTAACTTTCAGAATACTCATTTTACCCTTATGCCTGAGTACAGGCTCGCTGTCAATATATGCCCTGAAAGAAACAGGTTCATCAGAGTTCAAATCAGCAGAACCGGAGTTCCTCCAGTCTTCATATCCTCTCGGGAAAAACCCCACAAGGTCCCCGGTAGAATATATCCCAAGTTTATGAAGGAGTTGTCTTCTCTTAGCCGATATGCCGGGAATACCGGAGAAAGTACTATTTGCCTGCTCCAATTTCTTCTCTTCCTTTTCTGCAGTATTCCCTCAAAGAGCAAAGATCACAAGACGGATTTCTGGCTTTACACAAAGCCCTGCCGTGTGCTACGACCCTGTGTCCGTAACCGATCCATCTGTTCTCAGGTATAACAGAAACCAGGTCCTTCTCTATCCTAACGGGATCAGAAGAATCCGTAAAGCCTATCCGTCCGGATACTCGAGCACAATGTGTATCCACCACTATTCCCGGTATACCGTATGAATCACCCAAAACAAGATTAGCGATTTTCCTTCCAACACCGGGCAGCTTCAGCAAATCTTCCAATTCAGCCGGAACCGTTCCTTTGAAATCCGATACAAGCATTTGCATACTCCTCGTAATAGAAGATGCCTTGACCCTATAAAATCCACAGCTTCTTATAATTTCCTCAAGTTCTGCAGTGTCAGCATCAGCAAGATCATTTATTGTAGGGTATCTGCTGAAAAGTCCGGGCGTAATAAGATTCACCCTCGCGTCCGTACATTGGGCCGCAAGAATTCCTGAAACCAAAAGCTTCCAGGGTTCATAGATGTGATCCAAAGTACACTCAGCGTCAGGATATAGCTGCCATAGCTCATCAGTGACCCTAAGCGCCAGTTTCTTTCGTATCTCTATATTCGAGTAGTCTGTTTCAGTTGTCGTCATTGATCTCAAACTTGTATCCAACTCCCCAGACAGTACATATTTTCCAATTGAATTTCTCGCTTAAAGGTTCGACCTTCTCTCTTATGCGCTTGATGTGGACATCGACTGTCCTGGATTCACCGAAAAAATCATAGCCCCATACATTCCCCAGTAGTTGTTCCCTTGTGAAAACTCTGTTGGGATGATATGCCAGAAAAAACAACAATTCCAGTTCCTTGGGAGGCATTTCGATTTTATTCCCGGCAACTGTAACTATATACCGTGTCTTATCTATCCTCAATCCGGGATAATCAATAACTTCCGGCATATTAGTTGCCTCACGGTTATCAGCAGAAGACGCCTTGCAGGTTTCACAACGCCTGAGAACGGCCTTTATCCTTGCCAGCAGTTCTTTGGGTTCGTACGGTTTCTGAAGATAATCATCAGCACCAAGCTCCAGACCTACTATCCTGTCATAAACATCACCTCGTGATGTAAGCATTATAATTGGCGTATCACTGAACTTTCTGATCTCTTTACATATCTCGAAACCATCAGCTCCCGTTAGTACAACATCAAGCAGCAACAGATCCGGCGAATACTTATTAAAACACTCCAGAGCATTTGTCAGATCCTTGCACCCCATTACCTCAAAGCCATCCTCTTCAAATCGCGTACTCAGAAAATCCACAATTGCAGGATCCTCATCGATAACCAGAATTCTTTTCATGTCATGCCCTCCATAATGTTGTTTATTCACGTTTCTCCAACATGTCAGTGAGTTCAAGGAAAAAGGAATTCACATCTTTGAATTGTCTGTAAACAGAAGCAAACCTTACATAAGCAACTTCATCAAGCTTCTTAAGGTGCTCCATAACCATCTCACCGATCTCGCTGGTAGATATCTCACGTTTGAGCGAATTCTGAAGACTCTCTTCGATCGAGCGAACAAGCGCTTCTACTTGTGAAGCAGAAACAGGACGTTTCTCACACGCACGCAATATTCCTGATATTATCTTATCTCCGTCAAAAGGTTGTCTGGTTCCGTCTTTCTTAATGACCATCAAAGGAAGATTCTCTATTTTCTCATATGTCGTAAAACGGGAACCGCATGATATGCACTCACGTCTTCTTCTGATTGCAAGACCTTCGTCAGCAGGTCTTGAATCTATGACTTTGTCTTCATCGTTACCGCAAAACGGGCATTTCATTTCTTTACCTCCGACAAAGAACAGTTATCAGAACATTATCCATTATTCTGCAAAAACCATGGTAATCCTCTGCCCTGTTTCTTGTCCTTATCCTTAATGATTTTAGGATCTTCGGCCTGTCTTACGCCATAGCTTTCTTCGGCGTCATCACCAACTGTCATAAATCCTGAACCCGTTGTATTGTTCCGTTTCTCTGAATCACTCTCTTCTTCAATAACATCATCACTATTATCAGAAATATCATCTATCTCCGAAAGGAAGTCCGGAACGTCGACCAATCTTTTCTTCTCAGTTTCAGGGGTGATATCATCTCCTGATATCTCTGCTCTTGCATCCCTGTTCTTGATCTGTTCCTTAACATCGGGGGATGAAAGGTCTCTGTCGAACCCACTCGCTATTACCGTTATCATTATCTCATCCTCAAGGGACTGATCGATCACAGCACCGAAGATTATATCCGAATCAGGCGATACTGCATCTCTTATAACAGAAGCAGCTTCATCAACCTCTTTCAATTTCATATCCTTACCGCCGGTAAAATTCATTATGACACCGCGTGCACCATCTATCGTTGTATCCAGCAGCGGGCTGTTTATAGCCTGCATTATTGCAGTTTTAGCTCTGCCTTCACCTGATGCACGTCCGATACCCATATGGCAAACCCCTGCAGAAGTCATAACTCGCCTTACATCGGCAAGGTCAAGGTTTATAAGTCCCGGTATAGCAACAAGATCAGAAATACCTGACACTCCGTACATCAGTACCTGATCAGCCATATAAAAAGCCTCATCAAGTGATGTATCATCTTCAGCCACTTCCAGGAGTTTGTCATTCGGAACAACGATCAGTGAATCCACATACTTCTCAAGCTCACGTATTCCCCGTTCAGCATTCATCATTCTTCTTGATCCTTCAAATCTGAAAGGTCTTGTAACAACACCAACCGTTAGAATGCCCTGTTCCTTGGCGATCTGAGCAATTATGGGAGCTCCTCCGGTACCTGTTCCGCCACCCATACCTGCAGTAATGAACAGCATATCTGTTCCGCCGATCATCTTGGATATCTCATCACGTGATTCAGCAGCTGCCTTCTCTCCGATTTCCGGATTAGCACCTGCACCAAGTCCTCTTGTGATCTTTTCCCCGATCTGGATCCTGTTGGTGGCTTTAGTTTTCGCCAAAGCCTGGTTGTCAGTGTTGATCGTTATAAACTCTATACCTTTAACATCATGATCGATCATACGGTTGACAGCATTACATCCGCCTCCACCTATACCGATCACTTTGATCGTAGCAAAATTATCATTATCCATACCGAACCCCGAAAGATTATAGTCAGCCACTTTATCGCCCTCCTGAAAGGATTATTAGTTTTTTATATTATTATAATTTTACACCAAATAACATTTATCCACAACAATCTATTGTGTCAGACTTGAGGCAATAATCAATATATTGTAATTATCTTACTCCTTCTTATCACTCAGTTTACTCAGCCACGATCTCCTGATCGTTGAAAAATTAATAAAGATCCTGTTTCCGAAAGCAAATACTGCCGCCAGATACAGCTGGATCCCAAGTTGATCGCCCAAAGCAGCAAGGGCTATTGCAATAACAGAATTACCGAGAAGTCCGGATATGAACAATTTCATATTGAATTTATCTTGCATTTTGGCTGATAAAGCACCGACAATTGAATCAAAACACGCCAAGATTCCTACTCCTACATATGTAGAATAGGCTTGCGGGATATCGATATTAAGGAAAAGTCCCACAACAAGTCCGATTATCAGTCCTAATAATGCAAGCATAAACACCTCCGCGATCCTATTTGATCATCATTGTTCAGGCACAAATACCCTCTGGCTCGTAGAAAGGTCAAGAACACCTTCTCCGAGTCCATCCAATTTGTGCTGATCCAGTGCAAATCTCAGCCAAGCCATATCCTCACCGATACCATCATGTGCTTTAACCTTTACATTCAGTATACCGGCCCGGTCAGGCAGATTAATTCTAACATAAGCGATCCCACTACCTACAGGCCGGATAGAAGCTATGGCACTAAGAAGCTCGATATCACTTCTTGCATCCAGGTCAGCTTTAAAAACAGAATTTAATATCACTGCTGTCTGATTGAGGTAATCCTGCTTGTCGACCGAAGCGACCGAACCCAGATCGATATTTCTCACGATCAACCCCTCAATTACCGGAACATCCGGAACCTCAGATCTACCCAGTACTTCAAGAGCAACACCATCAGCATCGATTATCAAATACCCGTCTTGTATAGAAATATACGCTACTTCTATTCTTTCTTCAAGAGAAACAGACAAAACAGAAGGGAATTCCGAGCGAACTGTCACAGATTTAACATATGGCAGTGACTGTATGATCATGCGTTCTTTATCAGGATGCCGCAGAGAAAATATCTCACTTACAGTTCCTCCTACTCCATTAAAAATGTGAACACCTTTTGTTATTCCGGCACATTTTATGACTTCATAATTAGTAATAACTCGTTGTCCTGACACTCTAATCTGAACGATATAAAATTGCGGCAGCAAACCTACAAGCAATCCGCCGACAACAAGCAAAGCAAATATAACAACAATTCCCTTACGGGAAGTTCTAATACTTTTTCTCCGCCTACGGGACATTTATCTGTCTTCTTTCTTTGAGACTAATACTCTTACACAGCTATAAATATGATCGGCAGCATCAGGAAAAGCCAGAGTCAGAGCAGCCTCACCCATTTCTTTAAGTTTTGATTTGTCAAAAATGATCGATCTGATCGTTTCATACAACACTTCAGGTGTCAGATCTTTATCGCTTATCATAACAGAAGCACCTGCTCTTTGGAAAACCATTGCATTCATTCGCTGATGATCTCCAGCAGCATATGGGTATGGTATCATGACCGAAGGTTTTCCCAGAACGGCGATCTCGCTGCAGGTAATAGCGCCTGCTCTGCAAACTATAAGATCAGCTGCCGCAAGATATAAATGCTGATCGGGAATATACTCTCTTATGTCAAATATACCCACGGGTATATTGCTGTTATTCTTCTTGAGCATTGTATAGTCAGCAGGTCCGCTTGACATTATCACCCGGTATCCTAAAGAAAAATATGACTTGATCATCCCGGTCATAGTGTTATTTATAGATCTCGATCCCAGACTTCCGCCTGTTACAAATAACAGAACATCATCACGATCGATTTTCAGAAGTTCTCGTGCCTGCTCTCTTGTCATTCCTCTGAATACACTGCGAACAGGATTACCTGTAACCACAAGCTTTGCATTCCTGCTGAAATACTTATCAGAAGCTGCAAAACTAATGCAGACACAATTTGCTCCTGCAGCGAAAAACCTGTTAGCCTTACCGGGGAAAGAGTTCTGTTCATGTATAAGCGTCCTGACGCCGCATGTCCTTGCTGCAGCCAAAACCGGCCCGCATACATACCCGCCGGTTCCTATCACCAGATCGATTTTTCTGTCTCTGATTATCCTGGCAGCTTGCTTTTTCCCTTTAAAAAAAGCAATAAGAGCCTTTACGATCTTCACAGGCGACTTAATAGCAAAGCCCTTTGCATCTATAGCAAGCAGTTCATACCCTGCAGCAGGAACAAGCTTGCTCTCCATTCCGAAAGCCGTTCCGCAGAAGAGGATATTCGATTCCTTTTCATTTTCTCTTATTTTGTCCGCTATAGCGATCCCGGGGTATATGTGTCCCCCGGTCCCACCCGCGGCTATAAGATAATTCGGCATACTCATATCCTCCTTCGCCTGGAAGTTGTACCGGATCTTGATACGCACAGAAGGAACCCAACACATATCACGAAAATCATTGAGGATGTTCCACCATAACTGAAGAACGGAAGTGTGATCCCTGTCGGCGGCACAACATTCGTTGCTACTCCGATATTAAGAAATGCCTGAACAGGTATGAAAACAGCATATCCAAAGGCAATAAGCATGCTATAGATACTATCAGCTCTGTTTGCTATCCTTACGCCAAGTATAAGATAAAGAGAGAATAACAGCAGTACGCTTAGCGCTCCGACAAGACCAAGTTCTTCAGCTATTATCGAAAAGACATAATCGTTGTACTGCATAGGCAGATATCCCCATTTCTGTACACTGCTCCCGAAACCGACACCGAATATCCCGCCTGACCCTATAGCATTAATCGATTGTCTTGTCTGAAAAGAAGTATCCTTATCGACAGAATCTATGTCACTGAAAATGTCCAGTCTTGTTTTCACATATTCATAGTCGACATAATTCTGAAGCTTTTCCGGAAGTAACGGTCTCACGGCGATAAACACAGCCACAACAAGAGCAATTATCAGAATCATGATCAGAGCTCCGGTTAGCCACGACATAGGCTTGATTTTGGCCGAAATAAAAAGAAAAAATATCATGATCGACATAATGACTATACACGATATATGCGGCTCAAGTGCTATAAGCGCAAGCCATATCAGAATTGCGGAACCGGGAAGAGCAATGTCGATGAATCCGTTGAAAAAAGCCTGTCCGAAAGCTGTCTTACGTTTGAACGATCCCTCGTCACGCTTTCTTTCGACCCACGAAACATATCCGGCAAAACAAAAGACCAGGGAGAACTTCGCTACTTCTGTGGGTTGAAAGCGAAATCCCATCAGACTTACCCATCTTGTCGCTCCGCCAAGATTGACCCCTCTAAGAATGGGATTTGCAGGGAAAAAAACAGCGACCAGAAGAAAGACAGTAGCACCATAAAGCAAAATGACCATCCAAATTTTATCGAAAAACCGTATCTTAATAAAATTCGCAATAATCATCGCTGCGAAGAATCCACCTGCAATAAAGATAAGCTGTTTAGAGACGAAATGAGCAGGATCATTTTCTGAAGCAAACCCTTCTGTCATGCTTGCACTGAAAAGCATTACAAGTCCGAAACATATCATCAGAAACACAACTATAAAAAGACCGAAATCCATGTGTCTGCGAACAGGAAAACGTTCTTCTTTCGCTTGTGACTGATTGTGGTTAAGACCGGAACTCTTCATAATACACTCATCCTACAGAACCATTAAAAGCCCGAGAACTCCCCCAATGATCCCTATAATAGAAAATATCGCCGTGACCTTCCATTCACTCCAGCCACCAAGTTCAAAATGATGATGGAGAGGAGCCATCCTGAATACTCTTTCCTTAGTTCTCTTATAATGTGCTACCTGGATCACAACAGAAAGAGATTCAGCTACATAAATTATACCTACGGGAATAAGGATCCAGAAGGTTCCCATCAGAACAGCCGATGCTCCGATCGCAGCCCCCAGTGCCTGAGACCCTGTGTCACCCATGAATATCCTGGCCGGATGCTTGTTGAACATAAAGAATGCTGCACATCCTCCTGCTATAGCGAAAACGAAAAAAGAAGAGACTCTGGACATCTGCGAATTGAGCGAAGACCCTATCATCCCGATGAAAACAGCTGAGATCGTTGTTACTGACGAAGCAAGCCCGTCAACACCATCGGTTATATTTACTGAATTTCCGGTGAAATAGAGTACTGCTACGATGACCGCACCATAGATCAGTTTTCCGAATCCTTCGGGTTCAATAGGTACCCCACCAAGTGAAAGATCGGTGAACGGTATAAGAAAATACGGTTTCATACCGGAAAAATAAAGATAATATGCAGTAAAAAATATTATCCCTATTAGAAGCAGGATCGATTTAGCCGAAGCACTAAGCCCGTTCTTGTTGATCCTTACCTTGATATAATCATCTATAAATCCCACCAGACCGGAAAACAGCATAAGCAAAACCATAGCAGTCAAAGGAGACAATGATCCTCCTTCGACACTCAGAAAAGGGAAACTCAGGTCCCTGATCGATCCGGCTCCTGAAGCATCGGACGATTGAAGAAAGGCCGGTACCTTAGCGATCGGAGCAAATATACCGAAAACCAAAACCGGAATAATAAAGATCAGGCCTCCGAATGTTGGTGTCCCTGATTTAGTAAGATGAGTTGACGGACCATCATCTCTGACCTGTTGTCCGGGAGACAACCGCCTGATAATCGGAATGAGAGCAAATCCAAGCAGTAATGAAAAGATAAAAGAAAACACGAAAGGCGGAAGCCCCATGAGAACGATCATTCTTCCAAATGTTATTTCCAAAGGTGTCACTATCATATTCATACCATTAACTACTCCTTATTATTAACAAGACGGGCTGTTATTTCTTCCATCTTGAAACCCCTTGATCCTTTGATCAGAACCTTATCACCATAACATAATTCATTTTCAAGATCATTTATCAACTCATCCCTGCAACTGAATAATCGAACAGATGCTTCCGCAGAATGATCCGCAGTCAGAAATCCGTCTTTATACCACTGACCCTCAGGTGTCTGAACGAAAATAAGATCGATACTTTTCTCAGCGCAGAACTTTCCAATGTCGTTATGAGCTTTTCTGCTATGGTCACCCAGCTCCAGCATCCCGCCAAGAACTGCGATCTTTCTATTCTTATCATTTCCCGAGACAAGTAAGTTGATCGCAGCTTTCATGGATTCAGGACCTGCATTATAGGTATCATCAATGATCGTGATCCCATTGCGATTTATTATGCGCTGTCTGTTCCCAACTGCAAGATATGTTCCGAACCCTTTTCTTATACCATCAGGATCCGCACCTGACCAGACAGCTGCAGCTATCCCCAGCAAAGCATTTGACGCATTGTGCGCCCCCGGAGCAGGTATCCTGATGTCGTTCATTGAAAAACTTCTGCCATTTAAATATACTTCAGCACTGAAAAGTGTATGATCGGCTCCGCTTCTTATATCATATCCTCTGACAATAACTGATGCATTGAGATCATCTTTCATAACTCCGGTGTAAACAACTGCGGTGTTGTATTTCCCGGATATCTTCCCTGCATATCTTCTCAGCATGGGGTCATCACAATTAAGCACAACAAGTCCGCCCGGTTTGAGACCTTCAACGATCTCAGTTTTAGCTCTGAATATAGCTTCTCTGCTCCCCAGTATCCCAACATGCGCAAGCCCGATATTGGTTATAACAGCAATATCCGGTCTAGCGATCAAAGTAAGTTCTCTGATTTGTCCTTCAGCCCTCATTGCAAGCTCAACAACACAGAAATCAGCGTTGTCAGGTGTTTCGATCAGAGTCTTAGGCAATCCTATCTCGTTATTAAAATTCTGACTTGTCTTATGTACTATGGTGCCTTCTGAAAGCGCAGATGCTATGAACTCTCTTGTGGAGGTTTTCCCTACACTTCCTGTTACTGCTATAACCTTATAAGTAGAATCTTGTCTTGCTCTGGCAGCGATCTTCTGATAAGCATCAAGAGTGTCATCAACAAGCACTACTGTATAATCACCTTCAGGAAGTTTTCCGGAGTCCCTGACACAAATCATCTTACAGCCTCCGGCAATAGCATCCGCTACAAAGTCATGTCCGTTATACTTCTCACCTGTCAATGCTACAAAAAGATCACCCGAAGCAATATTCCTTGAATCTGTAACGACTCTTCGTACAGGCAAGCCATCAGTTCCCTGCCTGACTATAGCTCCATTTGTTATTTCAGCTATTTCTGAAGGGCTATATTCTTTCATTTAGTAGTGATACCCTCCAATATTGCGGATGCTACTTCATAATCATCATAGTGTATCGTCCTGTCCGCGAACTCCTGATATGTTTCATGCCCTTTACCTGCGATAACAATGATATCACCTTTCCCCGCACCTCCGATAGCTGACCTTATTGCTTCAGTTCTGTCTGTTATCTTGATGTATCCACCGGCTGTCTGCCTGATCCCCTTTTCGATATCACTGATGATTTCTTCAGGAGGTTCTTTCCTGGGATTATCCGATGTGATCACAGTAAAATCAGCAAGTCTTCCGGAAACCTTACCCATCTCGTAACGTCTTGATCTGGCCCTGTTTCCTCCGCAGCCAAACACACAAATGAGACGTTGATCCGTATAACCTCTAAGTGTCGTAAGAAGGCTTTCCAGGCTGGCTGCATTGTGTGCATAGTCGACAATTATCCTGAAATCCCTTCCTGTGGGCAGTGACTGCACACGCCCTTTGATGGATAGCTCAGATAATCCGTTCTTAACAGCCTCAAATGTTACACCTCTTATCCCGGCGCAAGCTATCGCACACAAAGCGTTATATACATTGAAAATTCCCGGTATCCCTACGAAAACATCACCATCATACCAGGGGCTGGAAAGCTGAAAAGATATTCCCAGATGTCCGTTATGATCAGATTTTCTTATATCACATGCTCTCACATCAGCCTGAGCGTTTATTCCTGCAGTGACAAGTCTGACATTGTTATGACATGATATTTTATCTAACATAAAGCTTGAACTGGGATCATCAATATTTACAACAGCATTTAAACAATTATCAAATATCCTGGATTTAGATATCAGATAATCTTCCATGTCCGGATGTTCTGCAGGTCCGATGTGGTCATCATACAAATTAGTAAAGACAGCTGTTTCAAACACACACCCGTATACTCTGTCAAGCTTTAACCCCTGGGATGAAACCTCCATAACACAACTTCTGATCCCTCGTTCTGTGCTCTTAAAGAAAATCTCTTGAAGATCGAATGATTCAGGGGTAGTACGTGATGACTGGAGAGTCTCGTCCCCTATTCGTGTCAGGATAGTCCCTATCAAAGTATTTCTTATGCCGGCAGCTGCAAAAACAGAGTCAGTCATAAAAGCAGTTGTTGTTTTACCCTTTGTTCCGGTAATTCCTACTATAGATAAATTATTCGCAGGATCCCCAAAGAATGAAGCACTTACCTTGGCCAAAGCCTTTCTTGTATCCTGAACTCGGATCGCCGTGACGGAATTTGGAAGTGCTCCATCCTCCAGCAACACAGCAGTGGCACCGTAAGATATCGCTTGAGATATATACTGATGACCATCTGTTACGAAACCCTTTATACAAACAAAAAGAGAACCGGGAGAAACCTTCCTTGAATCATAGACTACTCCCGATATCCCGATATCCATATTTCCTCTGATCTCAACCGGCTCCAAGCCCGAAATCAGTTCAGTTAAAAGTTTCAATCTGCTGTCTCCCCGTCAGTAAAAGTCACCTTCATTATACTCCACTTCTTAACTGTCGTACCCGGTTCAAATTCCTGTGTATCCGCAGTGCCAAGACACTCGCCGTCAATTATAATATTAATACCACTTTCTGTCATTGCATTTATACATTCGTTTATGTTCTTTCCCCTGATATCGGGAACCACTACATCAGAAATATCAGGCGTATCGGATGCGAAAACAGAAATCGTACCGCCCTTGTGCAGTACTTGGTCCTTGATCGGATACTGGGAAATGATCATAGAATCGTTTTTCATCTCTCCTGAAGGGTCTGTTGTATTGATTCCGGAATCAGCGAGCTGCTGAACTGCCTGAGCCAGTGTAAGACCGACCAACGAAGGTACTTTTACCGGCTTATTCAGCGAAGTCAGATCATCACCGGAATAATCACGAGGAACGTCAAGGTATTCGAGGATCCGTTCTGTCATTGCTGCCGATGTTTTCGCAACAAGGCTTGAGCGTGCGTACTCTTCTTCAGGGGCAAAAAGGATCACTAAAACACATATTTTCGGCTGAGAGATCGGTGCCATCGACAGAAAGGAAATAACATTATTATCATCGTCTCTGGTTGAAGTACTTGTCTTACCACCTACATGAAAACCGGCAACGTAACCTTTGCTGCCGGTCCCGTAGGTCACGACACCTTCAAGAAGATTACGCACACGAACGGCTGTCTGTTCAGAAATCACCTGTCTGACAACAACAGGCGGTATCTCTTTAACAATATTTCCGCTGCTATCCGTCAGAGATTTTACTATACGTGGTTTCATTAATGTTCCGCCATTCGCAAAGGCAGCGTACGAATTTATCATAGCGATCGGTGTGACTGTGGACTGCTCTCCGAAAGCAAGACATGCCATATCGATTTCTGCAGGATCGGCATGAAATATCCCAGAGCCTTCACCGGGGAGATCAATACCTGTAGGCTCATAAAATCCGAACGCCCGCACAAAATCATAGAATTTGCTGATCCCTACTCTCTGCGACAATTGAACGAAAATAGGATTACACGAATTCCAGAATGCTTGTCTTGCAGTCTCCAGCCCATGTCCGCCCTTATGGTAGCAATTTATTATTCTGTCCGCTACCTTAATAGGAGCATCATTCATTATTTCGTTTTCACTGAATTTTCCCAGTTCCATTGCCATCGCTGAAGTGATCGCTTTAAAAGTTGATCCGGGTTCATAATTATCGGAAATCGCTCTGTTCCGCCAAATATTAGATGAAAGATATTTTACGCTCTCTTCTGATGTGGGATCCCATGCTTCAGGTGATTCACCGGGAGGACAGGCTGTAGGAGCATTCGGATCAAACTCTGTAGTACCTGCCATAGCAAGTATGCTTCCGGTATACGGATCCATAACGATAGCTACTCCGCCTTCTGTAACATTGTATGATTTAACGCTGTTAAGGAGTTCTGTCTGAACGATTTTCTGAATAGTGCTGTCTATCGTTGTAACAACATTATACCCGTCTGATGCTCTTAAACTCAACGGCACGGCAAATGGAAGAGCCGAGGATTTTCCGTAGTTGTCCGTTTCCGTATAAGTATAGCCCGGAGTGCCGGTAAGCTCGTTATTATACTGAAGTTCAAGTCCCAGCTGTCCGCTTCCGTCATTACTGGTAAAGCCGATAACTGTCCCGGCAAGGTTTCCTTCCGGGTACACCCTCTTTTCTTCTTCATCAAATGAGATCCCGCCTATTTCATTCTCAGCTACAAACTCCTTAAGTGCATCGGCTTCTGTCTTTTCAGCACGTTTCTTTAACCGTATCCATGTCTTATCAACATCGGAGATCATCTCAAGAACCACAGCCGGATCCATACCCAGTGCTTCACTTATCCCGGAAGCGATATCCTCTTTCAACATTTTACTGTTCTTACGTGATATTACATCAGAAGGTGTAGCACCAATAGTATAAACAGTCGAACTGAATGCAAGTTCTGCACCGTTACTATCATAGATCGACCCTCTCTTCGGGAGTTCAACGATCTTTCTGTAATGGTATTTAGCCGCTTCCTGAGCATGTACCTCAAATTCAAGCACTTGCATATTAAAAAGGTTAGTAATTATATAACCGCAGAAAACAAGAAGAATAAGAGAAGAAAACCAAATCCCTGCGTTCCATTTAGATGAAGGCTTTGACCCGGTTTTCTTGTTTCTGCTTTTCTTCTTGATCGAGTTGTTGTTAATAGTGTTTCTTTTCTTCACTTTAAAGAATCTACCTCATCGTTTTAAAGAATCCTTCCAGGTTATCGAAAAGCTTATCAGTTTCATTGGTATTGCTTGTTTCTTCTGCAGATCCTCCGCCCAAAACGATACGATCTCCGTTAGGTATGCTCACCAAGAGTTTCTGAGATGCTGCAGGTTCCCTCATACCAAGTTCATTGATCGCCGTCTCTCTAAGCTTAACGGGATCAACGGCTTTAACGAATTCCTCCCTTATGTTTCCGGTTTCGATATTGATCTGCCTGATCTCTCTTTCGATCCTGACATTTGAATAGTTCATAACAAGTATTTTACCATATCTGCTCAAAACTCCTGTGAAAGCAAGTGCCGCTGCACAAATAAGCATTATAACAGCAGCGGTATTCATAAGCCTGCGTCTGGCATACTTGTTCTGTATAGCTCTTTCAGAAGCAGCTATCATCTGCTGATGCTCTTTTCTGATCTTGATCCGTTTTGTTTTTCCGACCGGAATAACTTTCGCTTTATGGCTTTTAGATTGACTTCCGCAAATTCCGTATCTCACATCACCGCTGCAACTTCTCATATATGGATGATCATAGTTTTTAACAGCATTATTTCCTGATGTAGCGTACATTATTCCTCCTCTCAGGTCACCCGACCTTTTATGATCCTTTAATAAATACCCTTAGCTTCGCACTTCTCGCTCTCGGATTGAATTCTGTTTCTTCATCATCCGCCGTTACCGGCTTGCCTGTTAGTGACCTCCCCAGCGGTATTTTCCCACAGTTACATACCGGGAAATCCTTAGGACAGACACAGGGATTCTCGAGCTTTCTGAAGGCATCCTTAACCATTCTGTCTTCCAGTGAATGAAAGGAGATCGCTGCAAATCTGCCTTGGTCAGCCAATAAATCAGGAAAATCTGACAAAAGTCCCGCTATAGATCCAAGCTCTTGGTTCACTTCTATCCGGATCGCCTGAAAAGTTCTCTTAGCCGGGTGTTGATGTTCCCTTCTGGCTTTAGACGGCAGACATGACGCAATGATACCGGCAAGATCTTCAGTATCGGTGATCTGTCTTCTCTCTCTTACTTTGCAAATAGCTCCTGCGATCCTTGATGAATACCTTTCTTCACCATACTCATGTATGATCCTTTCAAGTTCTTCACGCGGATAATCATTAACTACTTTGGCAGCGGTAAGAGAAGCATCGGTATCCATTCTCATATCAAGAGGTCCGCTTCGCATATATCCGAAGCCTCTGTGATTCTCATCAAGCTGGTGAGATGAAACACCGAAGTCAGCAAGAATTCCATCAACACAGTCGATATCTTCTTTCTTGAGGACATCTTTAATATTTGAAAAGTCACTTTTAACAAGTCTGAACTCCGCCTTCGATTTTATGGATTTCAGTCTCTTCTGAGTTTCTTCCAAAGCTCTGCTGTCTTTATCTATACATATAAGCAGTCCTCCTGAGGCAAGTTTCTCGAAGATCCCTGCAGAATGACCGCCGCCTCCTGCAGTGCAATCAACATAAACTCCTTCAGACTTTACAGCGAGAAGATCGAGCACCTGTTCAAGCATCACAGGTCTGTGATAGATGTTAAATTCCCCTGATGTCATATCTGCTAAGATCCTCCGATAGTCCTGCCGGGTTATTCAGTCGCTCCGCGTCATATTCGGCTGCAGGCCAGATCTCGAATTTGTCGAAAAGATATATTACATATACATTAGTTCCTGCAGTGACTCCGACAGAACTCCATAACTCCTCAGTAATACTGACTCTTCCCTGTGAATCCATATCGCACAATATAGCTTCTCCGAGTATCTCTCTCCTAAGTCGTCTAACCATAGGGTCTGTACCCGAAAGTTGCCCCAGTTGGGTTCTTATATCATTGAACTGTTCAGGAGTGTAACCCGAAAGGCATTGTGTATCGAGGCTTCGCGTGATGTAAACACGTTTACCCAGATCATCCCGGATCTTGGATGGTATAAAGATCCTGCCTTTTGCATCCACAATGTGCTGATATCTGCCCATTTTCTCCTGCTTCCGATAGAGTACTTTACATGACCCTTTTAAGGGCTTCGGATGGAGAGGAATTCACCACTTTTAACCACTAATATGTACTTAAACTCCACTTTCCACCACTTATGTGTATTCTATACCCTTATCTAAGTGATTTCAAGTACCTTACGTTTATTTATCAGGTTAAGGGAGATTTTGTAATAATTCGGTAACATTAGGACATAAAAAAACCGCGTCCCCTCGGTACGCGGTCTTTTTTTCACCATTTATGATCACATCAGACTTTGCTTAGAAGCTCCATCCTGACTGTCAGAGACCCTTTCATTTCTTTGAACTTTCGCAGTTTCTCCTGCTCCTTCTCAACAACTTTAGCAGGAGCTTTGGATGTAAATTCCGCATTCATAAGCTTGTTTTCCACACGGCATATCTCTTCATCGATCCGGGTGATCTCACCCTTAAGCCTTTCTAATTCCTTATCGATATCGATCAGATCCCCTAAAGGAATATATAACTCACCCTTATCTATAACTTCTGTGATCGCTGTATCAGGTATCCCTTCATTATTGCAAGCTATTCGTATACTATCAAGATTTGCGAGTCTTGAAACAAATGCGGTACCATTTCTGAATGTGTTAAGTGTCTGTTCATCTGAAGATACTATTATCGCTCCGACTTTCCGGGAAGGCGGAACATTCATCGACGACCTGATATTTCTTATTTTCCTTGTAGCATCCATGAGAGTCTGCACCAAAATAACATCATCGGGAAAATCATAGTCCTTTCTGACTTCAGGCCATATGCTGATCATGACAGACCCTTTCCCTTCACACAGATAAGAGTATAATTCTTCAGTCAGGAAAGGCATATACGGATGAAGCAGCTTTATGGCATTCTCTAAGACATATTTCAAAACATACAGTGCTTCGGTTCTATATGGTGCCGATTTATCGAAAAGTCTTGATTTTACCATCTCGATATACCAGTCACAATATTCTTCCCAGATAAAATTGTATAACTTGGCAAGAGCAACTCCCAGCTCAAATCTTTCAAGATTTCCCGTCACTTCTCCGATCAAATCGTTCATCCGGGTGAGTATCCATTTGTCTTCCGGTTGCAGATCCTTCTGTGCAACTTCATCCGGTATTTCATAGCCTTCAGCATTCATCATAAAAAATCTGAACGCGTTCCATATCTTATTCGCAAAATTCCTCCCCGCCTCAACTTTCATGGGAAGGAACCGTTGATCACTGCCGGGTGAATTACCTGTGATAAGCGAATACCTCAGAGCGTCCGCACCGGATGTCTCGATTATCTCAAGAGGATCTATTCCGTTATTAAGGGATTTAGACATCTTCCTGCCTTGCTCATCCCTGATTATTCCGTGTATGAATACATATTTGAAAGGGACTTCCCCTGTGTGTTCGATAGCCGAAAAAATCATTCTTGCAACCCAGAAAAAGATAATGTCATATGCTGTAACAAGAACACTTGTCGGATAAAAATAGTCAAGCTCATCAGTCTTGTCCGGCCATCCCAGAGTTGAGAACGGCCATAAAGCTGAACTGAACCAGGTATCAAGAGTCCCTTCATCCTGAGAAAATCTTGTGCTTCCGCAATCAGGACAAATATCGGGCATCTCAGACGCTACGATGGTCTTTCCGCACGAATGGCAATAGTATGCGGGAATCCTGTGCCCCCACCACAATTGCCTGGATATGCACCAATCGCGTATATTCTCCATCCAGTTATAATATATTTTATCGAATCTTTCCGGTATGAATTCTGTTTCTCCCTCTCTGACTGCCTTGATCGCCGGTTCGGCCAGAGGCTTCATTTTAACGAACCACTGGAGAGAAACTCTGGGCTCAACTGTTGTTGAACATCTGTAGCACTGTCCGACATTATGCTTATGCGGTTCGGTCTTCACCAGTAAGCCTTGTTCATCCAGATCCGAAACGATCAGTTTCCTGGCCGCGTATCTGTCCATACCGGCATACTTTCCTGTTTTATTGTTCATTCTGGCATCATCCGTCATAACATCAAGTATTTCAAGATCATGACGAAGCCCGATTTCAAAGTCATTGGGATCATGCGCCGGTGTGATTTTGACAACCCCCGTTCCGAAATCCATGTCAACATAATCATCGGCAATAACAGGGATCACGCGACCGGTAAGAGGAAGAACAACGTTTCTTCCGACAAGATCAGCGTATCTGTCATCACCCGGATTTACTGCAACAGCAGTATCTCCGAGCATCGTCTCCGGTCTTGTCGTAGCTACAACGACTCCGCCCGTACCATTTTCAAAAGGATATCTTATATGCCAGAAAGCTCCGTCCGCTTCTTCATACTCAACCTCTGCATCGGATATCGATGTCAGACATACCGGACACCAGTTGATGATCCGCTCTCCGCGATATATAAGATCCTTCTCGTATAATCTGATGAAAACTTCTTCAACAGCCTTCGATAACCCTTCATCAAGTGTAAATCTTTCTCTTTCCCAGTCACAGGAACTTCCAAGCCTTTTAAGCTGTTCAACTATCCTTCCGCCGTACTCTTCCTTCCATTGCCAGGCACGTTCAAGAAAAGCCTCGCGTCCGATATCGTCCTTAGTAATACCCTCTTTCGCCATTGCTTCAACGATTTTAGCTTCAGTAGCGATAGAAGCATGATCAGTCCCGGGCATCCACAAAGCACTATAGCCCTGCATTCTTCTCCATCTGATCAGAACATCCTGAATAGTATTATCCAAAGCATGCCCCATATGGAGTTGTCCGGTTATGTTGGGCGGCGGTATAACTATAGTATAAGGTTTCTTTTCATTATCCGGGACAGCATGAAAATAGCCTTTTTCCATCCATTCGGAATAGATCCTTTTCTCCGCCTCCTTGGGCTCAAATGCTTTAGGTATATTGTCTATCGATGGCATATTCTAACCTTTCTTAGAAACTATATTCTGCATAGTATAAGGATAATGATCGCACCCGGCAAAGCTATCAATACTCCTTTGACTTTGATATCCAGGATAGCTGACTCTCTCTTAAACTTCTTAACGCCTTCTTCGTTCAACCCTTCTATACGTTCGGGATCGACTAACTTAGCCTCATCGAGTTTCTTCTTATCAACTATACGTGGTGCGGCATAAACAATTGCTACGCCTGCAATAACAAGTACACCTGAAATAATAAGTAGTATCGTCTCTGCAACAGGAGGCATTTTATACTCCTCTCCGGATCATTTGCTTTCTCCGTTCAACAATGATTTTCGATATTTTTCACTTTCCCATCCTGATATAAAATCCTTGCCGGAATCACTCATTGTAATAACAGTTTTACCGCTTTTCCTGATATTCGAAGTTATAAACGTTATAGCTGCAATAGTTTCTTCTATAGTCTGAGCTTCTTCCCTGCTACAGGAATAGACAACATCTCCGGTCCCTTTATAAATTGTGCATTTATTAGCTGCCCAGTCTTTCATATCCTTAGGAAGTTCTGTCTCAAATATAGTTATATTTCCTGCCAGAAAAACCAACTGATCCGGGTATAGTGAATCCTCACAATAGAAACTGATATCATGCTCCTGCTCCATTGCGGCATTTATTACATGCGGAGTATTAGACATATACAGCACATTCTCATCATTGCTTCCGTAACGAACCTCCCTCAGCGCGATCGAAGGAAAATCACTGTCGTTTACACCGAACTCCTCAGCAATCAACTTATTGACCTCATCATGTATCTCGATACATCTCTGTGCATCATCATGAGTAGCAATGAAACCATGGTTCTGCATGAATATCGCTGAGGGTCTTTTACCCGTTTCACGAAGAACACGTTCCTGCTCATCTCTGATGGCAAACGTAAGCTTTGCACCCGGATCGATATAGTTAACATATCCGAATGAATAATCCGCGTCTTTGAGTGCCTTAGCTGCTATATCTCTTCCTTCAGCTGAACATGCTGCAAGATTGGCATATACCGGATGAGTATGCAAAACAAATCTTTCCAGCAATGAGTGAAATCCTGCTTCTACCGACGGTCTGAGCACAGGAAGCCCCGGGATCTCTATAACTGAAGATTTCGCAGCTGCAGAACCTGCTCCTTCTACATCCCCAAACTGTTCAGGTTCATTTCCCCTGTAAAATGCGGATATAACCGAATGATCTAAAACTGCATAAGAGTTATCACGCTCTATCTGGCTCAGTTTAAATCCGGAAGCTTTAATAGCCATCATCCTTTCATCAAACTTACAGGATGTGTTTCCACCTCCGCCCTGAACATAGTCAGCGCGCGAACCCGGCAGTAGTGATATCTTCAGATAATCATCCAGGATCTGCCCGTTGTCATCAAAGAAATTTCCCATTTATCCCTCCCTGTTCATGCTCTCTTAAGCAAAACATTTCTCTCATATTCACTGACATCCGATAGCCAGTCAGTTCCTGCGGGAACTTCGTTATCCAAACAGAATTTATTCCATACTGCACCGACAGGCAGAGATCTGAATTCATCCGTCAAAGCCAGTCTGTTGCCGAAATTACCATTTTCTTCTGCCTCTCGCAATGTACCGACAGGCTCCAGAAGAGCTCCGAGGATCGCTTTCTGGGTAGCCCTTGTCCCGATGACCCATGCTGATATCCTATTAATAGAGGCATCAAAGAAATCCAGTGCCAGATGCACTCTGTCAAATGCGTCTGCTCTGGCTATTTCCCTGACAACTTCCTGAACATCCTCATTGGAAATGACTACATGGTCACTGTCCCATCTCACGCCACGGCTTACATGCACCAGGATCTCTTTATTGAAGAGAAGAAGAGCGCTGATTTTATCAGAAATGGTTTCAGTTGGATGAAAATGACCCATATCAAGTGTTATCATAAGATCTTCATTACCGGCGGCTCTTGACTGACCGACATAACCCATATAAAACTCATGAGACCCGACTACATAGCTTTCAGATCCTATACCAAACAGTTTGCATTCAAGACCCTCTTTATAGAACGCGGGATCTTTCTTTTCCTTTAATATTTCGTCCAGAGATTCCTTAAGGATACCGCGATATTTAAGACGGTTGGGAGTAAGATCCTTCATCCCGTCCGGTATCCATATATTAGTTATACAAGGTGATTTACAGGCACGCCCCATATCTGAAGCTATATTTCTGCAAGCCTTTACATGGTCGATCCAGAATCTGCGGACCTTCTCGTCAGGACTCGACAAAGTCATGTCGCTTGAGGCCATGGGATGTCCGAAGCATGATGGATTGAAGTCAAGACCGATCCCTCTGTCGACAGCCCATGTTATCCATTTGATGTAGTGCTTTGTCTCATACCTGTCTCTGTCTACCTTCTCCCCGTCCAGTTCGGCATAGCTCGCGTGAACGTTGACCCTCTGTTTACCCGGAAGCAAACTCATCGCCATATCCAGATCAGCCCTCAGTTCTTCGCCGGTTCTTGCTTTACCCGGATAATTACCCGTTGCCATTATGCCGCCTGAAGTACCGCCGGAATCCTGTTCAAGTCCTGTAACATCATCACCCTGCCAACAATGCAGTGATATCTGTATGTCTTCCATCTTCCTTAATACGGCATTTGTATCTATCCCATATTCAGAATATGTCTTTTCTGCAGCTTCGTAAGCCTTGATAATATTATCCTTGTTCATATGCTCCTCCTGTTATAAGTATTACTTATTCTATATCAAACCCCGGATAATGCCAACCTGAAAATTATTTATCGGCTATTATTTCGCTGTTGCGACATCATGATATGCCATGGCTTTATCCCGAAACTCAGTGATCCGGTTCTGAAGATCGGGGAACTTCTCAATGGTCTTCGGAGAAAACATACCGCGCTCCTTATCATTCGTCGCCTCCAGTTCATGTCCGATCAGTGCCCATGCCGAATCATAAAGATTGCTGAATTCCGACGATCTCATTGCCTCGCACACAAATTTCTGCCTTGGTTGATTAATATCTTCACCGCTTATCTGGAACAGTCCGTATCTGTTGCAGAGTTCTCTGATTCCGGAAAGCTGCTCTGAAGTATTTCTCGACGGCATATATGTGACCGAATCAAACCCGGCATCAGCTATGATTTTAAAGAGAAGCTCGAGATAATCATCTTCAAATTTCTGAGCTTTCTTGTCACCGGTCACTGAATCTGTCACATCACCAAGATAGGCATACGCAAGTACTATACCGTGTTTCTTCGCAAAAGCGGCGGCTTCGGAAACGGGGACACACTCGTCAGTCGCAGGCAGATAAAATTTCTCTACCATTGAACCTTTTAGTACATTCAGCAGATCATACTCATACTGAGGATTCAACCGATCTTCAAGGTATTCAAGACTTCTTCCTTTAGGTATTATACCGAGATCCTTCAAAACTTCCGGCACAGCAGATCCTTTAGAAAACTTTCCGGTGATTTTACAGGCAAGCGCGAAAAGAAGATGTCTTTCGGTAACACTTCCTCCCTCATGCTTCATTGAAATCGGTAAAACATCGTTATCATAATCGATATGGATATCCGGATCAGACAACAGCTCATTTATTCTGCCGGTCATAGCTCTGTTGCGTCTTTCTCTGGCTTTGCCTATAGGTACGAAAAAATCAGCGACTGCGTCTATCTCACTGTGAGGGATCCCGTGAAAAGCTACATAGGCAACAGTATCCTGATCGGGATTATTGATCCTTCGTCCCTCGATCGCTGTTCCGGCAAAACTGATCCTCAGCTCAGCACCGACCGTGACCGGCATTTTACAGATACTACCTGCTTCGATAAATTCGCGTGCTCCTGCAACCGAATCGTGATCCATTATACCTGTAGTAACAAGCCCCGCTTTCAATGAATGATATACTGCCGCAGACGGTGAATAAGGTGAGAATGAGTATATCGTATGGATATGGCTGTTAACATCACGTGAAGCAGATATATTATCGTCACCGGCTTTTATTCCGGACTTATTCGTCTCCATTATTTCAGCCAGTCCCTCAAGTCTGACCCTTCTGTCGGCTGAATCAAGTTTACTCAGCAAACTCTCTGCTGCTTTATTTTCCATTAATAAAACCTCCGAAAATCACCATAAGCGCAAAACGGCCGGACCACAATGATCCGGCCGCGCAGCCTTTAGTTTAAACTCCCAACTTCCCCCTCCTGATCATTTCCACATCTGTGAAACTTCTTACAGGAGTATAGCCTTTGATCGGCATTATCCTCTGGTGGATCACATCAATGAACCAGTCAGCCTGCGGGAAGAAATGCTCCTCCAATTCATAAGCAGGCGTTATCCAGTTTCTTGACCCAAGGACTACAGCAGGTGCATCGAGATGGTCGAAGCACAGATCACCGATATTTCGTGCAAGATCATTTAGATATGAGCCTCTTTCACATGCGTCACCTGAAACTATGATCTTACCGGTTTTCTTAACAGACTCTATCACTTTTTCGAAGTTGAAAGGTACCATTGATCTCGCATCGATGACTTCCGCGCTTATTCCATGATCCTTTTCAAGTTTGTCCGCTGCTTCAAGAGCACGATATAAAGTAGCACCGATCGTTAGTATGGTGATGTCTTTACCCTCTCTTTTGACATCAGGCTCGCCGAACGGTATCTCATAACTTTCTGCAGGAACACCTTCTTTATGGAATTGTTCACCGATATCATATATCCTCTGGCTTTCAAAGAATATTACGGGATCAGACCCGTTGAGTGCAGTTGTCATAAGCCCCTTTGCATCATAAGGCGTTACAGGAAAAGCTACTTTAATACCCGGGATATGAGCCACCAGTGAAGTCCAGTCCTGTGAATGCTGTGCACCATATTTGGATCCGACAGAAACTCTGATGACTACCGGCATTTTAAGTATACCCGCTGACATAGCCTGCCACTTGGGAAGCTGGTTGAATACCTCGTCTCCCGCACGTCCGAGAAAATCACAATACATCAGCTCAACGAGGGCTCTTCCCCCGGACATCGCATAACCTACCGCTGAACCAACGATCGCTGCTTCAGCTATAGGCGAGTTAAAAAGTCTGTGGTAAGGAAGAGCTTCGGTAAGTCCGCGATATACGGCAAAAGCTCCGCCCCAGTCCCTGTTTTCTTCACCATATGCAACAAGTGTAGGATCCTCGTAAAACTTATCCAGTATTGCTTCAAACAATCCGTCTCTGAGCTGATATGTCTTGTTCTTGGAGTATGGTTTTCCGTTTTCGTCATAAGCATAGCGTTCTTTCCTTGCAATAGCCTGGACTCTCGGATTGTCTTCTTTACTCATCAGAACTTCAGGCTCTCTGTCCTCCATTTTGCTGATCTTTCTATTCGAAAACATGATCTTCTCGATCGCATCAGGAGTTTTGCCAAGATCCATCCGGGGCGAAATGACCGGATCACTTGCCAATTGGACCGCGTCTGTTATTCCGGATATGACTGTTTCATCGATCGCATTGAAGTCATCCTCAGAAGCAACACCGGCAGAAATGAGTGCCAGACGATAAGAAGCGATCGAATCCTGAGCTTCCCATGCAGCTTTTTCTTCAGGTGTCCTGTAAGCATCGGCATCTGAAGGAGAGTGTCCGGAATATCTGTAAGTAATGGTGTCAAGAAGTACCGGTCCCTTCTTAGATTTCAGAATGTCCAGTTTACGTTTCATCGCATCTATAACTGCAAGGGGATCATATCCGTCGATCCTCTCAGAATGCATCTGATCCTTGTTGACTCCGGCACCGATCCTCGCAAGGAAATCGTAACCCATCGTCTCGCCCCTTGTCTGTCCGCCCATGGCATATTGATTGTTCATGACATTGACGATCAGCGGCAACCCACCTTTCATATCACCTTCCCAAAGCGTATTGAACTGATCCATTGCGGAGAGCATCAAGCCTTCCCAGACAGGGCCGCAAGCCATTGAACCGTCACCGATATTGCAGATAACAGATCCGGGTTTACGATTGATTTTCTTATACAGAGCAGCACCAACTGATATGTCTGCCGAACCTCCTACTATTGCATTATTAGGATATATTCCGAAAGGCAGGAAGAAAGCATGCATAGAACCGCCAAGACCTTTATGAAAACCTGTTTCTTTCGCAAATATCTCCGCCAAAGCACCGTAAATAAGAAAATCCACAGCAAGCTCTTTAATCGATTTCCCTTTACCTTCGTTGAACTTCAGGATCGATTTATATGTTGAGCCATCAAGAAATTCCTTCATTATCGTGTCTAGTTCTTCTTCAGACAGTTTATGTATCGCAGACAATCCCTTGGCAAGTATCTCGCCGTGGCTCCTGTGCGATCCGAAAATGTAATCATTCGTATCCAACAGATAAGCCTGACCAACGGATGATGCCTCCTGACCCATGGACAGATGGGCAGGTCCGGGGTTATTATATTCAATCCCATTATACGCGTTAGTAGTCTTTATAGTGTAGAGCATTGTCTCAAACTCACGAATATACCTCATATCGCGGTAGATCCTGAGAAAATCATCTTTCGAATAATTCTGTTTTTCGTCATCGATCGTTTTATTGTATTGGTTTACGGGGATCGGTGTGAATTCAATAAATCCGGGTTTCCTTACTTCAGAAGGATCGATGTGTAGTGCTTTAGTCATTCTTTTTTCCTCCAAATATTATTATTACTATTTCAATGCGAATATTGCTTCTCTTATGATCTCGCAGACCGTTGGATGCGGGAATACGAATTCCTTTATATCATCGATCGTCATCTCTGTTTCAATAAGCATACCTGCGGCGATTATTATCTCAGATGCATAGCTTCCTATTATATGACATCCTATGACCCTGTCATGATCGGGATCGACCAGTATCTTGCAGACACCGTCTCCTCGCTCATTTTCAGCCATATAACGTCCGCTGTAATTCATTGAAACAACTGATTTAACGTAACTGATACCCTTTTCTTTACAGGATTCCTCGGTTTCTCCGACACTTCCGACTTCAGGATTTGTGTATATAACGGACGGAACAGCATTGTAACGCATATTGTCCCTGCGGCCTCTGAGATTGTTTATGATCACTTCGGATTCTCTGTAAGCAGCGTGAGCAAGCATCCATACTCCGTTAACATCACCGGCTGCATACACATTGGGGACATTGGTGCACCCTTTATCATCAGTTACGATATGCCCTCTTTCAACAAGCACACCTATATTCTCAAGTCCGAACCCGGTTGTGACAGGACGCCGTCCTATTGACATAAGCACCTTATCCGCTATAACTGATTTGGTCTCACCGTTCTCTTCATACTCTACAGTCCCTTCTTTAACTCCTGTGACTTTACACGAGAGCTTAAAAGCAATACCTTTTTTCTCATAATTGCCGCGAAGTATCTCTGAGATCTCGCGGTCAGTCGGACCACCGATCTTATCGAGCATTTCAATAACCGTGACTCCGGAGCCAACAGAATTGAAATATCCGGCCATTTCAAGGCCAATGACCCCACCGCCTACAACAACAAGATCTTTAGGTATCGTTTCAAGATCCAGTATCTCCCTGTTGGTTAGAACATACCCTGCTTCAAGACCTTCTTTCACACCGGGTATAGGTGGCACGATAGCTTCTGAACCGGTAGCCAGGAGAAGGTTTCTGCCTTCAAATACTTCTTCACCGACTTTGATCTGTACGATCCCGTCTGAACGCCCCACTATCTCGCCAAGGCCTTCCTTTATTGTAACGTGATTGGCTTTCATCTGGGACTTGATACCGGCTACAAGGTTTCTAACAACTTTATTCTTCCGGGCAATAACTGCTTTCTGGTCAATAGAAGCTCCGGTAGTAGTCACACCGTATTTTTCTCCGTGGTTTGCGTAATCGAATATCTTGGCACTGTACAGCAAAGTTTTAGATGGGATGCAACCTTCATTGAGACATACACCGCCAAGCGCTCTTTTCTCGATCAGCAAAACATCCATTCCCGCGTGTCCGGCTCTCTCTGCTGCCAAATATCCTGCAGGGCCGCCCCCAACAACAATCAAATCAAACATTTATATACATTCCTTTCATTTTGTCACTGCATCAGCAAAAGAGAAAAATTCTCCAGTGTTTCTTTAAGATCCTTCAGGAATCTTGCTGCAGGTGCTCCGTCCAGTGCTCTGTGGTCGAACGTGAGCGAAAGAGACATCGACTGATAAGGCACTGCGTTCCCTGCGACATTCTTAACAGCTGTTGTTATCGTATTCACGCCAAGGATACAAGTCTGCGGAGGGTTGATAACAGGAGTAAAAGATTCGACACCCAGGCTTCCCAGATTAGTGACCGTAAATGTCCCGTTCTTGATAAAGTCAGGTGAGATCGTTCCTTTCTGACAGTCGGCTGCAAGCGTCTTAGCTTGTACTGAGATCTCTGCAATACTTAATTTGTCTGCTGCGAAGATCGTAGGCACCATCAGTCCTCTCGGAGTATCCACAGCCATTCCCAGATTGACCGTGTTGAAAAACACCAGTTTATCCGGATAATAGTGTGCATTACACAATCTATGCGTTTTAAGTACACGAGAAACGGAATACAGGATGATATCATTTATGGTCGGGACAGTGAGTGACGATGACAATCCAAGTCTTTCTGCCATTCCATTTTCCTTAGCTTTCTTCATTTTAGCTCTCAAATCAAGTATATCCGTAGCGTCGAAACTGGCATTAAGAGTAAGTTGAGCCATGGTTGAAAGAGATTCATGCATAGATTTCGCGATTATTTTACGGATATTGCTGTGCTTCTCTTCATATGACTCAGGAATAGAAACATCAACAGAAGTTGCAGGTTGCCTGCCAATATCTGCAACACTAACTCTTCCGCCTATACCTGAACCTGCCACACCTGCCGGATGACCCATCCCGGCCGCAAAAGTGGCGAGATGTCCTTCACTCACAATTTTCTGAACATCCCTTTCAATGATACGACCTTTAGGACCTGACGGTTCAGCAAATCTGAGATCGGCATTCCGCTTTGCTGCCAAAGCCTTAGCTCTTGGAGACATTGGTGCGTTTGATGCGTCACCTTCAGGCATGTTACTGACATAAAGATTTTGTCCAGCTGCAGTCTGTGCTTCAGGATAGTCTTCTTTCTTATCCGGTGCTATAAGTTCAGCTTCCTGTCCGGGACCTCCGGCTTGTTCGGCTGAACTGCCCTCCGGTCTGAGTCCCGAAATATCCTCACCCGGTTCTCCGATAACACAAACATTCACAAGAACAGGAACATCATCACCTTCTTCGAAAAACACTTCAAGAATTTCTCCCGAAACTTTAGCCGCCTCATCAAAAGTAGCCTTATCAGTCTCGTAAGTGAAAAGTGTATCACCTTCGGATACCTTATCACCTTTCTTCTTATGCCATTTGCCGATTATACAGCTTTCTACTGATTGTCCCTGTCTCGGCATGATCACTGCTGTTGCCATATATACCTCCCCATAAATTTATTGTCTCGATCACATACCTTATTTGAGCATTTTCTGCCCGCCGGTCACAGGTATAGCCTGACCGGTCTCGTATTTCTGTTCAACACAGTATAGAATTGCCTTGGTGACATCATCAGGAGTACACCCTCGACGGATCGGAGACTTCGACAGATAGAACTGCCTTACATCCTCAACTGTTTGGGCTCCCGGTATTTTTCCGGCTCTGAGATATGACACGAACAGCCCTTTCTCGGGATCGCTCCAAAGCGGTCCGTCATAATAGTTGCCCGGACATATAGAGTTGACTTTGATATTATCAGTCACTAATTCAAGAGCAAAACTTTCAGTTAGTCCTATGCCGCCGAACTTACTTCCCGCGTAAGCAAAATTTTTATTTGAACCTTCAAGACCGGATTTTGAATTGATCTGAATTATATCGCTCCACTTGTCTTCGTCAAACATAGCTGTTATCTTCATAGACCTGGAGGCGTACTTGGCACAAAGAAAATATGCAAGGTAATTGATATCCGTAACGAAAGAAAAATCCTTCACGGTCATTTCCTCAAGACCTCCTGCGCGGACCACTCCTGCATTGCTTACTAAAATATCTATGCTGCCATAACGAAGTACGGCTGTTTCTGTCATCTCACGAACAGACTCTTCATCTGCTACGTTGACCTTTACTGCGATTGCTGTACCTTCACCGTACTTCTCATTGAGTCTTGCGGCAACTGTTTGAGCCAAATTTATATTAAGATCCGCAATGACCATATAGCAACCTTCTGCTGTCATCCCCTCCGCAATACCTTCACCAAAACCTTGAGCACTTCCGGTTACAACAGCGACTTTACCTGAAAGTCTCCCCGGTCTCGGAGCCTTGCGGTCGATACTGAAAGTCCCGACACCATCTACTGTGATAACATCAGATGAACCGGTGGGGACGGGGGTAAACGATACGGTCACAGATGATCCGTCTTTTCCAGCTAAAGCCCTGATCGCCGGTGCGACGGCAGCCGGTGAAGGATGATCTGCAGCAAATTTCTCAATTATATCTTTCATCCGTTCATATCTCCTGTCTGATCAGATCGCCTTTGCATTTTCCAGCAGGTATTTCTCCGCTTCAAAGCACCACAACCCGTTGTTTGCATCAACTATGTCCGCCAATTTTGCAAACACAGGATCGCTTTTACCAATTTCTCTGAAATCAGCAATCGCAGTCAATTGCATAGATATCTGTGTGTATATGAGCTTCTTTCCTCCGGGGATCTTAGTCAGATTCAAAGTAGTCTCGATAACGGAATCTAGTCCGCCTACGTGAGTTATCATGGAGGATGGATCTATACGTCCGCTGCTCATCAGCTCAAGTGATTCGATCAGATCATCCGTGTTACCGCCACTGTTTCCCGCAACGTGAGTTGCCATGTAATGCACATTATAGAAATTAAATTCTGCACCAAACTGAGGGTTTGTCGGTCCGGCGAAAAAATTAAGGCAGCCGTCATATCCAAGTATCTTATCCCCTTGTTCAACAACAGCTTTGACCGGAGCATAAACATAAACATCATCATATCCTTTGTCATTTTCAGTCAAAGATCTGAGATACGAAGGGACATCCTCTATCCCCGAAGTATTGACATATATAAGATGCACACCATTTTCGGCAGCTTCTTCCACCGTGTAGATCGATTCAGCCCTTTTCAGTCTGGCATCATCGATATCCGTTACTACCAGCAAAGAAGGCTTTCTGTCATTATGGATAGCGTAATCTATCGCTCCGAGACCCATAGGTCCGACACCGGCAAGCAATGCCATACTGCCGCCTTCGACTATTCCCATCTTGTGTTCATAACTGCCCGCAGTGGTATGGTAATTGACATGGAATCCGCCTACGATACATGAGACCGGTTCACCAAGTGATCCGAAATAGAAAGCTTCACCGCTATAATTCAGCAGACACCCGCGTTCCATGACGACGGAAGGTATGATGATATAGGTCGCCGCACCGCCGATATACCGGAAAGAGTACCCGGGCGCGGCATGAACATTCGAAGGATCATTCAATGCCGGCTGGATCGCAAATCTTTCTCCTGCTTTGAACTTTCCTGCCCACTTCGACCCTACCTCGATCAGCTCACCGCAAAATTCATGTCCTATGATCACAGGATTCTGTGCAACGTCATTTGGTATGCGCTTATGGTCAGATCCCTGTTCTGCCGCTTTGTATGATGACATGCATATACTGTCCGATGTTATCTTAGCCAGGATCTCATCATCTTTTATCTGTGGAAGTTCGAACTCCTCCAGCCTCAAGTCTCTTTTCCCATATAATCTTACTGCTTTAGTTTTCATATTATTATCCTCCATTATTCTCTATAAAACTTATACTTATATTTCTTGTGCTCAGATCACTGTGATCCTCGCTTGCTTCATTGCTTTGGCCACTTTCTCAGGCAGTGGCTGGTCAGTTATGAGTACATCTATGTCCTGAACTCTTGAAAATGTGTAAGGCATTCCACAATCAGATTTGGAAACATCCATCATCATGATGACCGTGTGTGCTTTCTTGATGACCAGTTTCTTTATTTCAGCTTCAAAGTAATCACCGCATGTAAACCCACTGTTAGTGGAAAACGCACTCGCTGCCATGAACGCGATATCGATATTGATCTCCTTGATGTATTCAACTGCATTGTACCCTGACAATGACATCGTATCCCTGTTCAGCTTGCCGCCTGTAAGGCTTACCTTAACATTTGGAAATTTTATAAGTTCCATAGCTACGTTAGGTGATGATGTTAATACAAAAAGATTCTCATCATTTAACTTCTGAGCAAAATACATACTTGTCGTTCCTGAATCGATAAAAAGCGACCTTCCGGCAACAACAAACTTTGTTGCCTTTTCGGCTATTAAGAGCTTAGCTTCTGTATTTTCACTCATTCTCTGTGTGTAGGCTGCTTCTTTAAGCATAGAGAGGTGAGCGATCGATTTAGCTCCGCCCCTCGTTCTGACTATCTCGCCTCGCTGTTCGAGATATTCAAGATCTCTTCTTATAGTCATACTCGAAACATCCGGGAGCATACTTTCAAGCTCTTTCAAACGAACTTCACCTTTGGACTGAATATAGAGATTGATCACTTCGCGTCTGTGAGTAGTCATTACTTCACCTCATCAAATTAACAATTATATGTGAATAAATAACACTTATATGTTAATTTTTAACATCTGAGCTTATCATAGCACAGTCATATGATTATGACAATACTTTAAATTGCATTTTGTTATATAATAGCCCTATGAACAATGAAGAGTATATGATAAGGCTCGCAGGAACAGATCATCCAGAAGACAGGAAACAGTTGATCGAACTGTGGAATACGTGTTTCAACGATACGCCTGAGTTTGTGGACTTTTTCTTTTCCGGAAGATATCGCCCGGAGAACATTGTCTGCGCTGAGTTCAAAGGACAGATCACGGCAGCAATGCATTCTCTTCCTGTCCGGCTTCTTATACGCGGCAGACCTGTGACCGCTTCTCTCATAGCTGGAGTCGGAACACACCCGGACCATCGTGGCAAAGGGTTGATGAAAGACATGTTCAGGTTTTTTCTGCCTGAGCTTCACAGAAGAGGCATCCTTACAGTAAATTATCATCCTGTCGATTTCGGGATATACAGATCCATGCATCATTATCCTGTTTCCGCCTATCTGCACTATAGCAGGATACCGATTAAAGCACCCGGTGACAGCGCATTCAGAACCGGCCCGGATAGATTTCTGTCTCCTGATACCAGAATAACTTTTAGAGAAATAAAAGATGTTTCCGATTCGATGAGAGAGGACATGAACGATTGTTATCTTTCAGTTGCGGCTAAGTATTCAGGCATGGTTATCCGAACTCCCGAATATTTCAAACTTAAAATGCATGACTACGCAAGCTCTGATGCCAAAGCCCTCTTACATTATTCAGGCGGCAGGATCAGCGGCTATTGTATTTTTTTCCTGACAGAGAATGAAATGTTTGCCGAAGAAGTGATCCACTGCAACGAATCAACTCTGCAAGCCATGATATCATCGCTGAACAGCCGTTACAGCAATCTCAAAACAACTATTAAACTGCCTCCCGACACTGATACAAGATCACTTATTACATTATACACGCCCGCGGAACTATCTTTCAGAGAGCAGAACGCTGCAGGTGTCACTAATATCAGCAGTTTCATCAAAGCTCTGGCGTTTTCCGCATATGTGCCTGATGAGCTCCTGAGGTCCTTCATTGTTGAAGTAACAGATGATTTTATGCCCGGAAACTGCGGAAATTTTGATCTGAACGG
>JAQVYV010000198.1 GCA_028708525.1 Eubacteriales bacterium | reverse complement strand
TTTGGTAGTTGCTGATAAGTTTGTCATCTGTGTCAGCTGTAATGGTTATGTGGGACGATGTACCGATGGTTTTCTCAACAAGGCTTTTCTGGAGCCCCTGGATCAATGATCCGATAAATATTTGCACTGAAACACCGATAGCGATACCCAATATGATCATACCAGTTTGACCTTTGTTTGAAAAAAGAAATCTAACAGCAATTCCGAATCCGAGTTTCATTTTACCACCTCACATCCCACGATCTCAGCTATATCGCTGAGATTTTTCGCATGCCTGTCTGCTCCGGTGATTTTATATCTCTCAGGATCATCGGCAAAAGCATTGCCTCCGACCATTATCGTGACCTCAAAGTCGATCGCTTTCCTGAGTTCCTCTATGATCCGTTTAGTTGCTATAACATTGTAATAATTGCTTACACTGATGGCGATCACATCCGGCCGTATGTAATCTATTGCATTATAGAAATCGTTATACGGTGTGTTGCTACCCACATAAACAGTGTTATAACCACATATCGTTAGCATGTCCGCAACCATCCTGGCCCCGAGATCATGATATTCCTCAGGCGGGCAAAGTACTACCGCGATTCCGTGACTTGCAACTCCCAGACTGTCACGTTTCTTCAGGATATATGGGTAAGCACATTCAACAACAGTTCTGGCGATTGCCGTCTTCACATGCTCCTTCCAGATACAGATGCGTTTCTCTTCAAGAGAACACTGCAGATCATTAAGTGCAGGAGTCAATATCTGTGAATAAAGATCCAATACATCCAGTTCACCCTTTTGAAGCTTTTCAATTATGAAACTGACTGTTTTCTCCTTGTTTTCTTCATAGAAATATCTAATGAACTCATCGTACAGTTCGTGCATACACTTTTCCTCCTGAAGTTACTCTAACGTTTCTTACTTGAATTTTACAGCAGTTCCATATGCTATAACCTCAGCAGCACCTGCCATCACCGAAGATGAAGCATATCTGAAACATAAAACAGCATCAGCACCCAGAGTTTTAGCTTCTTCGGCCATTCTTTTAGTGGCAAGAGCCCGTGCCTCATTCATCATCTGTGTATAGGAAACTATCTCTCCGCCGATCATTGTCTTAAATCCGGCCATGATATCTCTTCCTATATTCTTTGACTGCACCGTACTGCCCTTAACAAGACCCAGGACCTCATATTCTTTCCCGTTGATTTTTTCCGTAGTTGAAATGATCATAATTACCTCCATATATTTCGATTTGTATTAATAACCTTCTCTGACCGCAGCTTCTGCAGGTTCCTCATAAATTTCTTCATCAACTTTAAAATATTTCCTGATCCAAACGACCGTGATCACAGATATTACTGCTACGGCAAAAAGTGATCCTTCGATCAGCAGCGGGGACCACCCGTTGTACTGAAGCACGACTGCCGCAAAATCCACTGCTGCATGTATAATTAAAACTAATATCACACCAAGGATCGTTCTGCTCTTTAGAATAAAGTACACCAGGATCACCGAAAGGCATATATGCAGTGCCATTGTGAAAATCCTTTCAAGCCCTGCCATCAAGAACAATTCACTCGATGTACCGGTCAGGCTTTGAATCAGACCATCAAGAGTACTTTTATCTTTGATTATTACAGAAAGAAGATCATTATTTAACAGAATGCTGAAAACCAGATTATTCACGTATGTCATGCCAATGATCAGTATAGATTCGATGGCTCCGTGTCCTGCTCCGGCTGAAAGACCGGTAACGTATGACAGTCTGTGTTTCAGAACGATCTTGAAAACAATAAGACGACCGGCAGTTTCAAATACGGCCGCAGAAACTGCCAGAAAAGCAAAATACATGTATAGATTATTTTCAACAAACCCCATAAATCCTGGCAGATATCCTGCTAACTGCAGAAGAGGTATGCGGATGATCATCTGCGGAACGAAAAAACCAAGTGCTCCTGCAAGCCATGGGACGTAAACATTCTTACCTGCCTTGATTCTGAGAAGAACAAGAATAAGAACAGGTACAAGCACGCTAAGGAGTAGCGTGATCACCATATATATGATAGTTATCGCAGATACCATAGGATATCAGCCTTTCTGATATAACTGCTATTCATGAACGACTGTCTCTTCCGTTCTGTCATACCTTGCCTTACTCACTTCTCCTCCGGATCTGAAAAATATCCATTCCGGCTCAACATAAAGGATATCATAGTCAAATACGGATTGAGTTAGTTTTGTCACATCAGACCCGTCAAAGTTACAAGAATAAGTACCATATTCTTCACTGTCATAATCAACAATAAAATAAAATCTGCCGGCTTTCCCATCCATTCCTAAAGCCTGATAATCATTAAGCTTCACTTCGTTTTCTCCGCTGATATCAGACATGAAAGTTCCGTTCTCGTCCGGATCAGGGGACCCTCCTAAGGCACGCGAAAAATATAGTTTATTATTATAGATCCAGAAACGCTCTGTTGTCCATTTAACTACTTTACTATCTGTTCCGTCAGTTTTCACAGAGTAAACCTTAGCATTTTGAGATCCTCCAAACGTTCCTGAATGTTCATATACCACATAATATATTCTTTCGTTATGCAGTCTCAGGTATGATAATGCTTGATATGATCCGTTCCCTGCTTCATCTACGTAATAATCAGCCTCAACGATCAAAGTCTTCCGGCTGTTGTCAGCACGTTTCTTATATATCCTGTTACGGTCACTTTCTCTTTCTATCAAA
>JAQVYV010000197.1 GCA_028708525.1 Eubacteriales bacterium | reverse complement strand
GTCGACTTTGAGTTCGCAGGCGCTGCCGGATTCGCTTATGAGGATGACCTTAAAGGTCTGGACATCGATGCAGAAACCAAAATCGAATACGTCCTTATCCCGGACATCCCCGAATCTACAGATATCACGCTTCAGATCATAGCCTCCGGAAGCAGACCCGAGGGAACGTATTCGACCAAAGTCGAGTATGGCAACCCGACTCCTCTTGAAACTCCGGGCGGGCTCACAGGATACGGAGCTGACAATACAGTCAGACTGCGCTGGTACGCTCCTGTGTCTTCGTACGCCAAAACCATCATTTCCGGATACTTCATAGAACGAAAGCTGAACCGGGAAAGGAATTTCACACAACTCAATGATGTCCCTATAGCCATATCATATACGAGCGACGAGAACGGCATCCTTTATGAAATGCCTGTTTTCTTCGCGGACACCGACCTTGCCAATGGTGATAAAGCGATATACCGCATCCGGGCATTGGATATTTTCGGAAGGCTCAGTGAGTTTTCCGAACAGTTCGAAACGGAAGTTTTCAAGGTTACACCACCTGATACGCCCGGAGCCGGCCAACCGGTCTTTTCCGACGCTGATCTTTCACGTGAACCATCTTCTGTCAAGGAGACTGCTGAACTCAACAGCGGAAAGCAGGGTATCATTCTGCCTGTAACGAAAGCATCCGATGACACCGCACAGCTGGTGATTTTCCGCAGCAAGGCACTCGGGAACGGAGAGTTCAGTGACCCGGTCGAGGTAGCCCGCATCGATGTACCGGCAGCTTCGGGAGCAGTAAAACGGAAAATACTGCGTTACAATAAATCAAAGCTGCTTATAATGCCGGGCACATCCGGCAATGCTACCGTAACTTATTTCGATCGTGATACCGAGCCGGGGTATTTCTATAAATACTGGGTCGCTGCCGCCGATAAATACGGAAATGAAAGTGCATGGTCAGACAGTAAGGTAATAGGATATCCTACAGACGCGCAGCCGAAGATCCCTTCAGAGCCGACAGTCACTTTTCAGCGAAATGTTCTCCCGGAACTACTTGCGGATATACCGGGCTTTACCAAGGAGAGGATCATCTCTGATACAACGGACAATTCTCAAGCCAGATCGGAGTTCGCGCTCCAGGCAGAAGCAAAACATATATCAGTCGGGACTTCTCTGTCAGATATTGCAAGATCTGAGTCTTCCTTTATACCGACCGAACTTTCATTCGACTATTTCAATCTTCCGGATCCGTCAGACATCCATGAGATCATAGTTCTTAAAGGCAAGGACATACTCTCCGGCGGAACAGCAAGGGTGTCATGGAAGCATTTTGCCGGCGAAGGGTTAAAAGGATATCACGTTTACAGGGCATATGCGGACGGCAAATCTCCGGAAGAGATCCTTGCCATTCCCCGTGATATGATCACACAGTCCTTTGTATGGATCTCAGCCGGGAAAGATCTGCAGCAGAACCTGCTGATGGACAAGGTCGAACAGAAGGATGGAAGGCTATATCTTTATCTTGTTTTTCTTGTTCCTGAAGCAGAAGATGAGACCGGAGACGATGTACTGACCGATGAAGGATTCAACTTGTTTCAGCCCGGCGGATGGGTGCAGTTGAGTTGGACGGCTCCTCAGGACCCGCAACTGGGATACTACAGAGTATACCGTTGCGAAGTACCGTTTTTCGCCGATGATCAGAAAATCGAGGACCTTGAATGGACCCTTGCTGCTGATGGATTAAAATATACCGGATATAATGAAAAATCTGATCAGACTTACGCCCACTATTACTACTACAAGATCACCTCAGTCAGTGTCTGGGGAACAGAATCGTCGACCGGAGCTGTCACGAAGATACGCGTAGCCTCAACTTCTCCCCCACAGACCCCATCGATGCTTCTTCCGTTCGCGCAGAAAGGAAAAGTCAAAGTTGCCTGGGCAGGGGTCTCTCATGCTTCTGTTTACAAGCTTTTCCGGACTAAGCTGCCTAAAATAGAAGAGGAGGATGTTATAGGACTGGAGAAGATCTCACCGGATTTTTTCACTAAAGTTTTCGCTCCTGTAAATCTGAGTGACAAATTTCTTCAGGACAGGATGTTCACAAGGATAACCGGAAGTTTTACCCTGAAGCCCGACAATGGTTCACTGGGGATCGTGACACAAATCAAAAGTCTGCCTTTTGTCAGCAAATTCAACACTTTCCAACTGGCTGAAAAGCCCAAAATAATTGCTGACATTGGCAAGTTGAAAATCACTGACAAACTCAACATTTACAAGGACGTTGTTTCTAAATACGGGATCCTGGCAGTAGCTCCTTATGGACAGTTGGATATAGGTCTGGCAGAACTGGTCGTATGGGATGAGATCGCTCAGGTTACTATCGAACCCGGAGAGGATTCGACGGGAATGTTCGACTATACTGATGAAGATGTTCTGTTTGGTGAAACATATCTGTATACCGTTCAGGCAGGTAATGATGACGATTTGTGGTCAGGCAGACCGGATCCCGTTACCGTCTCTCCGAGAAGAGCTGAACCCTTCCCTCCTGTTACCGGATTGAAGGGCAGCATAAGTGAGTCTGCCGGAAACAAGCCGGAGCTGACATGGGACGCGGCTAAGGACACGAATCTGACCTGGAAGGAAAGCAGAGAAGAGATAGCCGGGTATATCGTATATAAGAGCAACACCGAGACAGGGATATATTATCAGGCAAGCGAGCTGCTGCCGGAAGCAAGATTT
>JAQVYV010000196.1 GCA_028708525.1 Eubacteriales bacterium | reverse complement strand
CCAGGAATCCCTATATCGCTTCGGCACTTGAGATAATGATAGATACCGAAAATCGTTTTTCCGGTATACCAACGATCCGGCACGAAATGGAAAAAGCAGGATTAAGACCGCCGATATTTGAGAGCATCAGGGGTGTGTTCCGGGCTACTTTACTCAACGATGAGTCTGATGATGACCTGAAGCAAGACAATGACACAGATGCACAGATCTTGTCTTTCTGTAAACAGCCTAGATCAAGAGAAGAACTGTCAGATTTGCTGGGGTTGTCTTCTATATCATATTTGGTCGGGAAATATATTACACCGCTTGTTGAAAGCGGAAAACTTCGGATGATGATCCCCGATAAACCACGAAGCAAGAAGCAGAGATACAAAACCGCAATATGATTCATCCTGCCATCGAGCGATGTGATATACTGATCATGATGTTTTATCTTTCGGGGGCTGAATAGTGGAATTTAGCAATAATAAGAATCTAACCATCAGACTAACAGCTTTGACAATCGTCGTTGTCTTCGCTCTGACGTTCACCGCATTTGCTGAATCTAAAGATAGCTCCGCTGATCCTGAAGACATGTCGCATACCGATCTTGATCATGTCAGTATTCCTGAATCTGTCCATGACTCGATCAGCAAAGAAATATCGTACGGTGTCACGAGCAGAGATCCTCAGGGCTTCGTCTGGATGGATATCGAAAGTATCAGAGCCGAAATCGACACACTGGTTATAAACATACATGACGAAGATATCAACAGCGAGTCCTGTTCGGTACCAACTGTTTATTTTGATACAGATAAATTCTATGAAATCATGGAAATAGCCGGAGATTTTAGCTGGACAGAACACAGAGAATATATAAATGCTTATCAGCTAAAGTCCTGCCAACTGACAGTCATCGGACATGATTTAGTCTATACATATCTTGTATTCGGACGAGATGAGAGCGGCAAATGCTTTATATGGTCATTTTACGATTACATGATAACATATCCGTCAGAACAGGATTTCGCTTATATTGAAGGGTTGCTGGCTGATTGAGACACTTACACTGTTTACTGATGTCTTGACTCACTTCTTCCCTCTCTCCTTCACGTCCTCGCGGATCTCCTCAAAACAAGCCTTGTCAACCTTTCCTGATTCCCGGAAATTTGTCACTGCTGCGCTCATAACTCTGAAGTTTAATTCGGTTCCGGTACTGTCTGCAAGATAGTCGACTGCCCTGTCTGAGTTGATCCCGAACCTTCGCGCTGTCTGAACAGCGTCGATATTAGCACCAAGAAATATGAATTCCCATCCATGCTTTGTCTTTTTCTTCTCGATTTGTGCCTTGATCTTCTGTGCCGAATATTCGCGGCTGGAATTCTCCTCGCCGTCCGTAATTATTACAAACATCACCTTTTCGGCGCGATACTCCTCTGAGGTATGCCGTTGAACGTTAGCGATCTTGTGGATCGTTCTGCCGATAGCGTCAAGGAGCGCCGTCGATCCCCCTATGACATATTCCTTCTCGGTTATCGGGCTGACCGCTCTGATGTCGAAACGGTCATGGAGCAGTTCGTAGCCGTTATCGAAGAGAACCGTTGTAATACGGCATTCGCCCTCTATCTCCTTCTGTTTTGCGAGCATTGAATTGTAACCACCGATGGTGTCACTCTCCAAACCGCTCTTATCGAGTATGAATACCAGTTCTGTTGATCCTGTTCTCATTGCCGTGTCCTCCTTAAGTTTATTATGACTTAAGGATAACGATTCCGGCTAGGCAAATGGTCGTTTCTGAAGCGACAATTTATCTGCTCAACCACCCAACAACGGCTGGTCATACTTGAAAAGCACTTCGTTGATAGCATAAATATCGTACATTCTGTTTATTATAAAATACTCAACGATCACGTCGGATATCTGACAGTTGGAGATTCGAGCATAATTTCAGATATTTGAGGTGCTTTTATCTTATACCTGTGCATCTCTACATAATGCTCATCTATATAGCTCGCTACTTCACCGAGCAGTTTCTCACTTATAGTAAAAGCTTCTTTGTCAAAAACAACGAGGAATACATCCATTTCGTGATCAGAGATGAATTCCTGTATTGCAGAAGTCGCCACTCTCAAAGCTTCATCTGTCGGATAGCCGTAGACCCCACTTGAAATAAGAGGAAAAGCTACGCTTTCACATTTATATCTGGCGGCAAGCTTCAGCGAATTAATATAGGTGTTGCGGAGAAGGTTTTCGCTCTGCTGCGCATCCCGGTGATCGTAGACAGGACCTGCTGTATGGATGATGTGCTTAGCGGGTAAATCAAAACCCGGGGTAATTTCCGCCGAATTGCCTCTGAGGTAATGGCATTTCAGCACCAATGCAGTTAGATATTCAGTCCTCGTATACTCACATGCTCTATTCCCGGATCCATGAGTAAACATATAGCATGTTTACGGGCAGTGTCAGTTCCGGTTTACAGGCAGTATCAAAATGTCCTTTCATCCCCTTTTCCCGGGCTGAAAGATCAAAGTGGGCTGCAGCTATCCCCATATCTATCCTTTGAATGTCATATGTGAAACGATCACTATAACCGGGCTCCTTGTACTCATAGAAATGACACGCCCCGTCTTTGAGCAGGATCCGCCAGGGTTGCTTATTGGAAGCAGAGGGTCCAAGACGAAGCATTTCCAATGGGAATTCCAGTTCTCCTGCCTCCTCTTTCGTAAGGTGTGTCTGGAAATCCCGGTTGAAAAAAAGCTTAT
>JAQVYV010000195.1 GCA_028708525.1 Eubacteriales bacterium | reverse complement strand
AGCTGTTCATACCAATGGTTCATTTATCTTCACCTACTTCCTATGACTCCGACTTTTAGTTTACTCATAACAATGCTATTTCCCTTCTCAGAAATTCTACCGCCTCAGAGATATCCTTACCGGGATCATCCCCGACCTCCCGTTCAATAGTCAGAAACCCGTCATAGCCTGTGTTTTTCAACGCTCTGAGATATCTCGGGAAATCCACATCACCTTCACCTAAAGGCATCTCCATGAAACTAACCCCCGATTCATCTGAACTAATCATAACACCATCCTTAGCATGTGTATGGACGATGTATGGAGCAAGTATTTCAGCGGCCAGCGCGGCATCATCACCGGAAACCATGACGAGGTTAGCAGGATCAAAGTTGACCCTGACACCTTTTGCCGAAAGAGAATCAAGAAACTCCTTAAGAAGCCACGCCTTTTCCGGTCCGGTCTCAATGGCAAAAGACGCTCCTATGCTGTCACCAAACAAAGCAAGCTCATCGCAAGCCTTACGCATGATCTCGCGCACGGGATCGTTCATATCCGCAGGAACTACACCAATATGCGTTGTCACAACATCTGTTTTGAGTTCCTTCGCAAGCTCCATGATCCTCTTGGATTTCTCGATCTTCCACTTGTTTTCACTCTCGTCCATGAATCCATGGCCTCCAAGGTCACCGCACAATGCCGAGACAACAAGCCCATTGGATTCGACCTTGTCAAGTATTTCCTTCTTCCTGGCAGCCGTCAGATTTTCCGGAGCCATGTCTCCGTATGTCGCATAGATCTGTATGCCCTCAGCACCTATCTGTCTTGCTCTCCCAATCCCCTCATCGATACCGACCCTGAACGAGTCAACCAAAACCCCGATCTTAAACATATCCCTGTCATCCTTTCAAATAGTACTATGAAATCCCTATAAGACTGCCGCACTTCGTCCGGCCAGATACCCGGTGGAAAATGCAGCCTGAAGATTGAAACCCCCGGTAAAACCGTCTATGTCTATCACTTCACCTGCAAAATATATTCCGGGATTACGTCTGGATCCCATCGTCCGAGGGTCAAGTTCACGTGTAGAAACACCCCCCGCAGTCACCATTGCTTCATTATATCCCTTCGTTTCAAGAACGGTCAACGGCAGAGATTTGAGCATGGATATCATTTTCCTACGTATCTCCCTGGTCGTATCCCGACAATAAATATCTTCAATTGGAGTACAAAGTCTGACAAGCACAGAAGAGACAGCGTTCGGGAGACCGAAATTTCTGCTGATAACACTTCGCAATAATTTGTTCGGTGACTGTGAAAACACTTCAAGCAGTAACTTTTCGACATCTTCAGCAGACCGCTCAGGACAAAGATCGATCGTCAGCCGGTAATCACACTGCAAATCCTTATCGCACGACTTTGGTGAAGACTTGATCCATCGTGAAATAGAAAGTGCTGCAGGTCCGGAAACTCCGAAATGGGTAAAAAGAATATCTTCACTCATACTGATAATTTTGCGAAAACTGCCGCCACCGGCAGATTCCCATAATGATGTTTTTACGCCTTCCAGACTTATACCTGTAAGTTCACGGCACCATTTATCTGCACAGACAAGCGGAACCAGTGCCGGGCGGGTCGGTTCAATTGAGATGCCCAAAGACTCAGCCATCAGATATCCACTTCCCGCAGAGCCGGTCCCGGGATAGGAAAGTCCGCCGGTAGCTATAATAGCAGAAGTCACAGGATAAACGCCTTTATCGGTCACGATCTCCCAGGCTTCTCCTTTCTTTATTTGTCTGACGGGTTCGCTGAGATGAAAATCCACCTGATTATCCTGACAGTAAGTCAGAAGAACCTCCAGCACGGTTGCCGCTCTGTGATCTTGGGGAAAAATTTTCCCGTTATTGTTATCTTCACGTTGAAAAAACAAACCATACTGATTGAAAAAACGTTCCAGATCTTCCGTAAAAAAGTGTTTGAATGACGGATACAGAAATTTTCGATTTTCCGGGAAATGCTCCAGAAACTCCTTCATAGGTGCAGTATTTGTGATATTACATTTACCGGAACCTGTAAGAAGCAATTTGCGTCCGCATTTCGCATTCGTTTCGAACAACAAAACTGATGCTCCTGATTCGCCGGCAACTCCTGCTGCCATTAGCCCTGCAGGACCACCACCGATCACTGCGATCACCGGCTTTTTTTCTTTATTCATACAAATATCCATTCCCTGTTATCATGACACTTTATATCAATCTTTTCCTGCGAAATCCCGCAGTCATAAAGCGCCAGGCAGCTTTTCTTTTTGTCAACCAGGTTATCTGAGCATCATTTCTGGTATTAGCAAGTATTCTTGGGATAAAAAACTCAGCTACCCTTTGAGGTTTGTCTGCCAAAATATTAAAAACTTTCTTGAAGCTATCGTCGGAGATGACATCGGACGGTTCACCGTCAGATGTTTTTGTAATAAAATCAGTTAGCATCATTCCGGGCGATAACCGGCCTGCTATTACTCCGGTATCTTTAAGTTCTTTGGCCAACCCTTTCATGAAATAAGTCAGCGCATGCTTGGTCGTACCGTAAAGTATCGTTTTCTTCTGTAGCATGTTGTTCGATCCAAGCCCTTCCATACTGTATATCGCACCTCTGCCATCTTTGATCATTCCAGCCGCAGCAACCTGGCAGCCATAGATCATACCTGTAATATTCGTTTTGATAACATTTTCAGTATGCCTTAACATTATACTATCATTGTTATTGTAAT
>JAQVYV010000194.1 GCA_028708525.1 Eubacteriales bacterium | reverse complement strand
ATTCGCTCGACAAAAGCATACGGATCTTCTCGTAAGACCGCCGATCCCCTGCTCCAGAGCGCTTCAGCGTCCATTACACAGCAGTCAGCTTCCATTATTTTGCCGTAACGGACCTCGCTTCCGTTAAGATAGTCTGAGATCCTGTCATACCTCTGTCTGAATCCCTTAAAATCATGAGTCCGGTGCCATGCTTCATACCTTATGCCATCACTATCTTCAATGGTAAAAAGTGTCTGTTCCCTGCTGAATAAGTAAGGCGGCTCTGAAAGCTCTTCAACTCCGTGCATCGAAGTATTCGGTTCGGTACCGCATCCAAGAAAAAGTATCTTACCACCATTCGGTTTGTTTTCTATATTTTATCAAGTTTGCACACAAAAATCATTAACTAGCTTGATTGATGCTACTCTAAAAGTGGACAATCCGCTTAAAAATTAATAGCCAATCGCAGGATAAATATATAGCCAAACACATGAATAAAGTTGATTTAGTCATTGATATATGATATTATCAGATAACAGATACATGGAGAAATCGTAATGAAGAATTACCGAAATCGAATCGCTGACGATATACTGCGAAGAAAACTTGAAGGCAAAGGTGCTGTATTGATCGAAGGACCAAAGTGGTGCGGTAAAACGACTACTGCGGAGCAGGTTGCAGCGAGCATCCTTTATATGGATGATCCTCAGACTAAAGAGCAAAATATTATAATGGCAAGCCTGAATCCGAAGAGGCTTTTAGTCGGAGAAACACCAAGACTGATCGATGAATGGCAGATAGCTGTAAAACTTTGGGATGCAATACGGTTTGAAGTTGACCACCGACAAGAAATCGGGCAGTTCATCCTGACAGGATCCGCAGTACCTGCTGATACAAATGAAATAACACACTCCGGAACCGGACGGTTTACATGGATGACAATGCGTCCGATGAGTCTGTATGAATCAGGAGACTCAACAGGAGGTGTGAGTCTCCGTGACATGTTTAATGCTCCTGATTCAATAGATGCTGCTTCAGATATCGACATGGACCGTTTGGCTTTTCTGATTTGCCGCGGTGGGTGGCCACAGGTCGTAGACATGCGTGATGAAATTGCATTGGATCAGGCATATGACTACTATGATGCTGTCGTAAATTCGGATATAAATCGCGCAGACGGAGTAAGTAAAAATCCGGAACGGGTAAAGAGGCTTATGCGTTCATACGCTCGCAATCAAGGAACACAGATAGCTAACACAGTAATTGCAGATGATATTTCAGTAAATGATGGGACAACTATAGACGAATATACTGTTGCAAGTTATATCGCAGCATTGAAGAAAATATTTGTTATTGAAGATATGCCCGCATGGAATCCCAACTTGAGATCCAAGACAGCAATTCGCAGTGCTGATACGCGGTACTATGTTGATCCCTCTATTGCTGTTGCAGCGATAGGTGCGGGCCCGAGCGATCTTATTTCGGACTTGAAGACATTTGGATTCCTTCTAGAGACTCTTTGCATTCGTGACCTTCGGGTATTTGCCGACGCTCTGAATGGAGAAGTATACCATTTCAGAGATAAAAACGGATTAGAATGCGATGCAGTGATCCATCTGCGAAACAGTTCGTATGGCTTGATAGAGATCAAACTTGGCGGAGATAGACTGATAGAGGAAGGTGCGAATGCTCTGAAAAGCCTTGAAAGAAAAATCGATCCGGAGAAAATGAAAATGCCTTCATTCCTTATGGTGTTGACCGGCCTTGGTGATTATGCTTACAAGAGACCGGATGGAGTCTATGTGGTCCCGATCGGATGCCTTAAAGATTGATGACACTTTGCGAACGATAGTTTTCACTGATCACCTAAAGAAATAAGAGAGGTAAGAAAACAATGGCAAAATTAGAGCAAACACTTTCCGGCGATTTCGACTCGATACTGAGAAGGATCGAAGACGGGATCCTGAACGGCAGCCTTTCCGCATCGCTGGAAGATTCAAGTGATTTTCACGGCGAAACCGCGCGCTGCAGCGTGAGAGTGTTTGAGCGATACAGCTACATCGGCAAAAACCGAGTAAGCATGAACCTTACTCTCTTCCAGAACAATGAAACGATCAAGCTGACCGCGATCACTTCCGGAGGAAGCCAGGCGGTTTTCTTCAAAATCAACACCTGGGGCGAGGAAGCATTCCTGGATAAACTACGGGAGCTGATATAACACTTGGGGACGGAGGTAACGATACCCCACCCTCTTTTGCACTACTTTTTGCTGAGCATCTCCATTATTACTCCCATGCCATATACGATACAACCGAGTGAAAAAATGACAGGGAACATAATGGACCATTCCGAAAGACCGGTAAAAGAAAACACACTTGATATGGCTATACAAACTCCCAGAATTTTGAAATATTTCTGCACGTGAGATCCTCCTAAAGTATTTATTCAGTAATCATATCTGATTTGAGCTGTTGTCCACGGGGAATAGAACGAATCAATACCATAATCAAAAAGCGCTCTGAACTTATTAGCGTATACGGAACTGGTCAGGTATGATCTGTAATTAAATCCGCTTTTGACGATCGTTGTTGACTTTGTGCTTTCAGTTGATTGAAAATCGTCCACGATTATTTTGATATACTCATTAGTCATACCACTAGCAATTTTCTCGGATTTAGCGAGTTTTGCCAGGGACAGCGTGTTTTTTTCTATGTGGGCTTGGAGCAAAGCCGTGAGGCTGCACTAATTAACTTTTTTGAAGCACTGCTTACTCAACTCCCA
>JAQVYV010000193.1 GCA_028708525.1 Eubacteriales bacterium | reverse complement strand
TCCTATACTGTCTTTACTAATCAGGGTGATTATCCTCTGGTGTTTATTCTTGCTGACGGAATGGGTGGACATAAAAGAGGTGAACTGGCAAGTTCCATAGCAGTAGAATACGCCAGAGAACAAATCGAGCCCGTGATTTCTTCTGTAGGTGATATCGAACATATATCCGGATTGCTAAAAGAAATAACAGAAAAGGCAAATGTAAAAGTTTATCTCGGATCCCTTGAAGATCCTGATAACAAAGGTATGGGGACTACTCTGACTATAGCAGTAGTATACGATGATACACTTATCGTCTCTCATGTCGGTGACTGCAGAGTCTATCTGCTCCGAAAGAATTCGCTTATGAGAATAACAGTTGATCATACTCTTGTTCAGGAACTCGTTGATGCCGGCAGGATCATGCCGGCCCAAGCTGCCGGACATCCGAAACGCCATGTGCTTACACGAGCGTTGGGGGTTCCGGAATATGTTACAGCCGACACTTATGCAGTGTCTCTCCAGAAGAACGACAAAGTCCTTTTGTGCTCAGATGGTCTTCATGGATATGTTCAGGAAAGTATCATAAGAAATATTTTGAGAAAAGAAAACAATCCTGCAGTTGCTGCTCAAGTCCTTGTTAATAAGGCAAACAGCTCAGGTGGTGAAGATAATACTACGGTGATGATCGGTTATTTCTGATCATTATCTGATGATGGAGGAACAGGTCTTAATGAAAGACTTTTTGAATGTAGGGACAGATAATGGTGAAAACAACGCTGCAGAGCGTGTTTTTGCCGGAAGATACAAAATCATTAAACTGATCGGTGAAGGCGGGATGGGTGTAGTATATCTTGCCAGGGACCTTGAAGCCGACAGGGATGTTGCTGTTAAAATTCTGAAATCCGAACTAACCTATGATGAGGAATTTATAAGAAGATTCGATACCGAAGCGAGAGCTGCTTCAAGTTTGTCATACCCCAATATTGTTAAAGTTTTCGATGTAGGGATGGAAGCCGGAATGCGGTACATGGTCATGGAGTATGTTGACGGAATCAGTCTTAAAGAACTGATAACCAAGAACAAATCACTTGACTGGCAGGCGGCTCTTCCGATTGCGATACAGATCGGGCTGGCATTGGAAAATGCTCATAAGAACGGTATAATACACCGCGATATAAAACCGCACAACATACTTATTACACGTGATTTTATTGCGAAAGTAACTGATTTCGGTATCGCAAGGGCGGCGTCTGCTAATACTGTCACTTTATCGGGAAATAAGGCATTTGGATCAGTTCACTATTTTTCACCGGAGCAGGCAAGAGGAGGAATCGTCGGAGAGCAGTCAGATATATACTCTATGGGGATACTGCTCTATGAAATGTTGACCGGTAAACTCCCTTTCAATGGAGATACTTCAGTGTCGATCGCTCTGAAACACATTCAGGAGAAACCTGTACCTCCTAAACAGATAGAGCCCGCTGTCCCGGAAGGACTAAGTAATATTGTCATGAAATGTATACAGAAATCTATTTCTTTGAGATATAAGACTGCTCGTGAGCTTGTCGATGAGCTTGATGCTTTCATGGTCGATCCGGATGCTTCATATGGATATATAGACAACATGAGCGAAGACGCAGGAACTACCCGCTTGACATCTCTCGGAAGAGAACCGAATTTCGGTAAACTCAGGGAATTGGAGGAGCAGAAACGCAGACTGAAGAAAGTACGGATCAGGGAAGCGATGATAATAGTGATCGCACTTGTTGTAACAGGATTTGCTTTGTATAAAGCTTCTGCTTATTCTATAAATTGGATCAAATCTCAGATAACCAGCCCTACTGCTGAATATACTGTTGAGACATATGTCGGAAGCAGGCTCGATGATGTTAAATCCAAACTTGATGCAGCGAATATCGCCTATGAGATTTTGTATGAGCAGAATGATACTGTCGATCAGGAGATAGTATTCTATCAGAGTGTTCCCAAGGGGCTGACCATGAGACCCGGAGGTGCTTCGGTGATCACACTGAAAGTGAGCAGCGGGAAAGATACAGTCAGACTTGGAGATTATGTGGGAAAGAATTATAAACTTGTTGAAAGTGATCTTGCTCAGGTTTTAGGTCTGAAAGTTATAGTTATTAAAGAACTCAGTTCTGAGATGGGTAAAGATAATGTTATTGAAACTATCCCGGGTGCCGGAAATGATGTGCCGAAAGGCGGAGAGGTCACGCTTATAGTTAGCGAAGGGCTTATAAATGTAGTAGTACCTGATGTGCGCGGACTTTTGCGGAGCGAAGGGATAATAATACTCGAGGAAGCACATCTTAGAAAGGGCAGTGAAGCGCTTATAGGAAGCGATCAGTTTCTTCCTGAAGAAAGGCAGTATATTCTCGGTACTGAGCCTGCTCAGGGAACTGAAGTAAAAGCGCTGACAAGCATAATGATACTTCTTGGGAGTTATGAGGATTACCAGAGTATAATCATTCCTGTAGCGACTCCTACGCTCTCACCTACTCCGTCTCCTGCTCCATCCCCGTCTCCGACACTGAGTTTGTCACCTGATCCGGGTGTTTCATCTGATGACTGAAGGTGCTGTTTCAGATCGTATGACAGGGAAAGTACTTAAGGGTATAGGCGGATTATATTCTGTATATTTTGCGGATGATAAGGAGTATTTGGCTAAGCCTCGCGGTATTTTCAGAAAAAGTGGTCACAGTCCGTATCCGGGTGATAATGTCATGGTTTCTCCGAGTGGAGATCCTGATGTACCATATTGTATCGATGA
>JAQVYV010000042.1 GCA_028708525.1 Eubacteriales bacterium | reverse complement strand
GCAGGTACAAATGAGTTTTGTACGATAATTCCGCTGAGGATCCTCGATGAAAAAGGAGAGGGAGATTCGAGTGACCTGATATCGGCGATCTATATGGCAGTCGAGGAAGGAGCAGATATCATAAATATGAGTCTTGGAAGTGAAGACTCGGTATTGGCTGAATCAATCGCAGTACAATATGCCGTTTCGAAAGGCTGTATAGTCATAGCTGCGGCAGGTAACACGGGAAATACCCGGAAGTTGTATCCTGCATCATATCCCGGAGTCATTTCTGTAGCGTCACATACGATAGACGATAAACACTCAGATTTTTCAACATATAATTCATCAGTCGACATAAGCGCTCCCGGCAGCGGGATAACTATTCTGCTTCCGGACGGAGGGTATGCTACGGGCAGTGGAACTTCTTTTGCCGCTCCTTTTGTCAGCGGAACAGCCGCACTGGCGAAGGCGATCTATCCGGAAATGGCGCCGGACGATTTTCTGCAAGCACTTGCAGGATCCGGCCGCGATATCGGACCGGCAGGCAAAGATGTTTATTCAGGGTACGGTGCCGTTGATGCTGATGATCTGCTGCGGTATATCATAGAAAATCACGATATTGAACCGCCGGAATACTTTCGGGGAACGGAGTATTACGGACCGGCAGGAGATTATTATAATGCATGGATGCGTACTTCTTATCCGGTTTCGTATTTTTACACGGAAGTCGGCGGAAGCGTTTCTTTTGACGTATCAGAAGGAGCCTCTTATGAGATTTTCTCTGATAAGGATTGCGCGTATTTGATCCGGGCGGATGAGATGACCAATGCACCGGGACTCAGATGGGTTTATATAAAAGTAACGGCTGAAAACGGAATAGATACGAAGGTATATACCGTTTTGATCTATACAGTTGATCCGGAAGGCGGATCTGTTCCGGAAATCGTGATTACGGATATCGATGGGAATTTACTCCCGGAAGGGATTCATACACAGAAGGATGTCGTTGTGCTTCCTTTCGGTGTCGGTGCGATCAACGTGAAAATGACGATGAATTGTTCTGCGCAATCAACAGATGCCAGATATGGCATGAATGCTGAAGGTGCTTATCTAATAGAAGTTACCGACGGAGACGGAGTTAAAGCGACAGCCGGTTTTGTTATAGACCGGACGGCTCCGGTCGTTTCGGGTGCTGAGGACGGAAGTACCTATTACAGGGCAGTTTTACCGGTCTTTGATGAAGGTAAGGGGAAACTGGACGGATATGATTTCGATTCGGGGGATGTTGTTTCGGCTGAAGGTGAGCATGTTCTTGAGGTCTCTGACAGAGCAGGAAATACTGTTACGGTCAGATTCGGGATTTCTAAACGAACTGTCACGTTTGTTTCGAACGGAGGAAGCCAGGTAGACGGGATGAGGGTTTTTGACGGAGAGAAAATCGCAGAACCGGACGCTCCTTTCAGGGATGGGTATGTTTTGGCCGGATGGTATACAAACTCCGGAGGAACTACCGAATGGGATTTCGATTCGGATACTATTAACGCTGACCTTGCTTTGTATGCCGTATGGAAGACGAGAGTGCCTTCGGTGCTGACTTCTGCGGTCTTTATGGTTCAAGAAAGTGCCGGAACGATTTCGGGCATAAGGAGCGGTACATCTGCAGCGGTGCTTATAGAAGGGTTCGGAAGTCCGGAATATGTCAGAGTTATCAGACAGGAGCGGGTGCTGGAGGATCAGGAAAGAGTCGCTACCGGGGACAGAGTCAGGCTTGTGGACGGCACCAGCGTGATACGCTCATACAATGCTGTTGTGACGGGCGATACAAGTGGTGACGGTCGGATAAGTCTCACGGATTTTATACAGATGAAAGCGCATTTGCTCGGGAAAAAGACTCTTGATGTGTTACCATCGATAGCAGGTGATGTCAATGGCGATTCTAAAATATCGCTCACAGATTATATTCGGATAAAGGCGTATCTGATCGGAAAGGATTCGGGGCTGGGTGATTGATCCGTAGCTTGCCGCAGTGATTTTGGGCATGAATGTTGACATGAAAGTAACTGATATCAGGAAGATCCGCAGAGAAAACCTTCCTTTCATCTTTATCTGGGTGACTTATTATGCATGGGTCATCGTTTTCTCGACCTGGTGGACGGCATCGCCGATGAATGACGAGTTTTATGGTGTTTCTGTCAGAAATCTGATGCACATTGCGAATCTGGTTTCGTCGGCAGTGTTCATTTTCGCGTTGAAAAGAGATAAATTTGTTTTCACTGCGCGGATCGGTGCTGCGGGGATCGCGGTTTTCATGACTGTTTTCCTTGCTGCAGTCGAACCTTCAGTCAGGACCGGCGCGGCAATTATTACAGCGGTATTTATAGGATGCCTGAATATAAGCATGCTGTTTCCTTTCGTTTTTACCTTGAATAATACCGAGAAACTTTATTCTGTCGTGGGAAGCAATCTGCTTATATGTCTTATATCTCTGCTGCGTGTTGCATTTGCCGGGATCGGCAAAACTGCCGACCTCGTTGTTTCGATCGTATTATTGCTGACTGCTTTGGTTCAAGTAGTTTTCTTCCCAAAACATCACTGTGCAACCTCTGCTATCCTATCGGACAAGAAACATAACAAAATGCCCGGAAATGTCTGGGCTCCTCTTCTCCTCAGCTGCGCGGTTGCGATCTTGTGTAAGGGTGTTAGCATCGGTGTTCTGAATGTTGCCGCAGAAAACTCTGCTGTCCCGGTTTTCGTCTGGTATTATCTCGGAGGTGTCATAGCTTGTGCCGGATATCTGCTGATCTTCAAATTTATTGACAGAGCTTTCCTTGTCATTGGGAATGTCTTGTTCGGAGCGATCGCGCTTGGCTTACTCATGAATTCTCTTACTTCAATGGATCGGCACCTACTGATCGCCGTTTCTGTTTTGTTGGGGTTCGGAGGAACTGCAGGTATGATCACTATGTACTATATTATTGGTGTTATCGGCAAAAAGTACAACAGTTCTTTCTACATCAGGTCGTCCATCCTTGCTGTCGGCATGTTTGGCGGAGTGTCCGGAGTGATTCTCGGAAACTATATATCCGGCTCTAACACTTCCAAGATTTCGCTTATTTTCTCAATAGCAGCTTCAGGAATAATCATTCTGATGCTTAGCCTGATACCATACAGTTCCCGGTTGCACAAAGATCAGTCATGGATGAACGATGCCGGCAAGTCAGAGGTCAGCAACGGCAACAGGGCGGCTGATGGGGACGGGGGTATCCATGACTTTTCCGGTTATGGTCTGAGCAAACGCGAGACAGAGGTCTGTACACTGCTTCTTCAGAGCTATACATTGAGGCAGATCTCCGCGATCCTTTCAATATCATATAATACTGTAAACACATATTGCACTTCTTTGTATCGAAAACTGGGAATAAACAGCAGAAGCGAGTTGTTTCTACTTTTCCTTGTGAAAGAGAAAAACTTGTGAAAAATCATATAGTAACATTATCAGTGCATATATGAGTTATTTATATTAGTTTTATCACCTTTTTCAATTTCTGATCGTGTTATTATTAAGAGAGCGGACATACCGTACGAATGTTCATTCTCTCTGAAAGGAACCGATGTAAATGCTTGAAGAAGTCATTGAGCGATATGGGGATATGCTTTTTCGGATCTGTATCGTATCGCTCGCGAACAGACAGGATGCTGAAGACGCTTTACAGGAGACCTTTCTGAGGTATTTAACGAGGGCACCGGAGTTCAATGACGCTGAGCATGAAAAGGCATGGCTGATCAAAGTAGCGACCAATATTTGCAAGGACTTGCACAGATCGATCTTCCGTAACACACATATGGATATCGATGAAGTGGGATATTTTCTGGCAGCTGAACAGAAGGATGAGGGAACAGGGATCCTTGAGGAAGTGCTGAAACTTAAACCTAAGTACAGGGAGATATTGATACTGCATTATGTTGAAGGTTACAAGATCAGAGAAATTGCACAGATCCTCAATATCAGCACACAAGCTGCGAAGAAAAGGCTTCAGTATGCAAGGGATAGACTGAGGGTAGCGGCTGATGGGGACGGGGGTTCTAAACCCCCGTCCCCGTCAGCTTCAAAGGAGGAGGATGAAGGATGAACAAAATCAGAGAAACGCTGGGCAGTATAAGACTGGACGATGAAACTAAAGGAAGAATCATTGCCGGGATAACAGCAGTTCAAGAGAAAGACACTTTATCTGCGCGCCGCCGGCCACGGACAGCAGTGGTGGCAGCTGCCGTAATCCTGATAGTTGCTAGCATTTCGGGAATTGCAGTATACGCAGAGAAAGCAGAGTACGATAAAGCTGTAAGGTTTTTCGATGAATATAAACTGAATTCTGAAGGGCTCACACGCAACGATATAAAGATCGTTTACAAGGATATCTCAACAGGAAGATTCTCATACGACAAGACAATGGACGTGATAGTCAATAGTGTCGGAGGGAAAGAATTATTCCAGGAGGAGCCGGACCGGGAAGATATTGAAGCTCTGTGGAACTACAGAAACGAGATACACATATTTGTACCGAAAGAGGCCAGACCGGATCAGGATGGAGTGTCGTTTGAATACGAGTACATAGAAAACAAACTTCCTCCGGAATCACGCGCATCCGGTATGGAGTTCTGCTGGGACACTTCTTTCAGAAAACTAAAGGATGGCAAGGAAGTCTGGAAAGTTCAGCTGCGCGACTTCAACTACAACGGACATGTTAAAGCCGGTGAAGATACTATCATATTCGGAACCAATACTTTGTATGACTCCAATACCAGAATGTTGGCACGGGTAGTAATGATCGGCAATGATGGGAAAGAGAAATGGGTATTCGGATCACCGGGCGAGTCACGGAGGGAAGAGTATCGAAGAGGTTTCTGGGACGAAGGAGGAGTCACACTCTTTGGCGTAAGTGAATTCGATAAACTCATCTGTACCAGGTTAGATCCCGCCGGTGAACTGATAAGCCACAGATCAAGCGGACAACCTGTGCGCTTTTATATAGAGACTGCCGCAAGATTGGGTGATGGATATCTTGTTTTGACCAGGAACTATGATCAGGGGGATACTGTGCTTAAAACAGATGGTAGCGGAGTACCTGTTGACTCTTATGTATATGATTCTGAAAATGAATTTTATACTATCAGGGATATGGCTGAATTCGGGGGCAGGGTCTTCTTGAGTGCTTATGCTGTTCCTAAAACAGATATAGAAGGCGGGTACGGCGGAAGACATGAGATCGCAGATATACTGAAATATATTTTCGACGAGAAGGCGATGGAGATAGAGAATGAAGAACTGACAAAACTTCTCAGGGATAATTATACGGCTATGCTGATGTTGTGCGATCCTGTTACAGGTGCGCCAAAGGAGTTTTATTCGGTCAAAGGTTCTTTGGGAGCTGACCTGAAAGTCGATGGTGATCCGGCGCAGCCTGATTTGCTGAAACTTGTCTGGGATGTTGAAAGTATTACGGAAGCTTATTTCTCACCGGCGACATCTTCCTTTACGATCGGTGCAGGATGTCATATTTACAGATATACTTTCGGTATTGACGGTGGTCTGGAGAGTCAGACTGAGACCGGGGAGGTCGCAGGATTCATGAGATAATGGATTGATGGCGGCTGGAGGGGACGGGGGCTCTAAACCCCCGTCCCCTCTGACGCCCCTCCGTCTTAAGACCTAGAAAGAAAAAGCCTCAGGAAAGATGAGGCTTTTCTGTTTATGCCGTAAAATCAAGTTAAATAAGGTAAAATGTAGAAGGAGGATAATTAAATGAGCAAAATGAGTAAGATGAGTAAGACAAGTTACAACAATTGGAATATATGGAAGATATTGATCGGTTTGCTTTTCATTCTTGGTGGAGGGGTATTTATTCTGGCAAATATGGGGATCATTTCTGCAGATGCCAGCCTGCTGTTTGAGAAATACTGGCCGTTGCTGGTCATCCTGGCTTCAGTAGCAATGGCGATAAATACACTCATGAAGAAGTACAAGCCGAAAAAGCTATTCAATCATCTGTACTTCGCGTTCAGTGTTTTGGTCGCCGGGTTTGTGCTGCAGAATGACAGGATCGGTCTGATCCCGGTCAAGGGTGTGGATCTGTGGGAGGTCATAGTAGCTCTTGTTTTAGTTTACATAGGCATCAAACTGATATTTTTCAATTCGAAAAACGGACACGGCGTAAGGATCGAAGTGAACACCGATGATAATGACGATGACGACGAACGCACAAGTGACGGAAATCTTCACTCGGATGGCGAGGGGTTCAAGGATGCAGGCAGCGATGAAGGCGGTAAAGACGCTAAACGCAAAGGAGTGTTCATATCTACGGGCGGAGATCATGAGCAGTTCATCGGAGATATGAGGCTCGGGGATTCGGCGTGGTCGCCTGAGAACGGGAGTTATAATGTAAATATCGGGGACATGAAGATCGACTTCACTACCGCTATTTTCAATGAAGGAGAAACAACGATCGAACTGTCGTGCTGGGTCGGTGATATCGATGTCATATTACCGGATGATCTGCCGGTGGATCTGTATATGGAATCCAATGTCGGTGAGGTCGTCTTTACAGGACATGCAGAGAAATCAGGCGTTACAAAGAACACTATTAAGTTTCGCAGTGAAGGATATGATGAAGCTCCGAAGAAACTGAAGTTGAAAGCTGCTCTCAATGTCGGGAGCATAAAGGTAAGGCGGGTCTGACAATGAAAGGTCCGATGAGATATCTCACCAGTCCTTCACAGGGCAAAAGCATACAATTCGATCTTGCGGGCAAACTGCTTGTGGTCTGCCTGGCGGCACAAGCGGTTTTCGGTGCGGTCATTCTTGCGGTGTCGTTCATAATATCGAACACAAACGGTTCAGCTATAACCATAGGACTGCTTGGATTCGGGTTGTTCAGCAGGGAGTATTGGCTATTGTTCTGCGGGGTCCTGGCAGGTGGTTCTCTGGTCAGTGTGCCGGCAGTGGCAGGTTTTGTCGTTCCCTACGCGAGGGCTCTGAAAGCGCAGCTTTCTGAGGTGGGGGCGGCGGAGGAGCGGATGGCCAGGGGGGGAGCAGGCTACCGGATCGAAGAGGCCGGTTGCCTGGAGGCAGAGGACATCGCGCGAAGGTTCAACGGGATGGCAGACAGGATCGCGAAGCAGGCCGAGGCGTTGCAGAGGCTGGCGACGGAGAACAAGAGGCTCATGGAGGGGCCGGGCGAGGCTGCTTCAGCGCAGGAGCGCAGGAAGCTGGCAAGGGAGCTGCACGACGCGGTAAGCCAGCAGCTGTTCGCGGTAAGTACGATGCTGGCTGCGATCCCTGTAATGATGGATAAGAAGCCGGAGGATGCAAGGAAGTATTTAGCACTTGCGGAGAAGACTGCAGGTACGGCACAGCAGGAGCTGAGAGCCCTTATAATGCACCTCAGGCCGGTCAGCCTCGAAGGGTCGAGTTTGAGACAGGGTGTTGCCAAACTTCTGGATGAGCTTGGTGATAAGAACAAGAAGATAAGGATCTATGCTGAACTTAGTGATATAGAAGGTGTGCCGGAGGGCATTGAGGATAACATATTCAGGGTAACTCAGGAGGCGGTATCCAACATTATTCGCCATTCAAAGGCAACCGGGTTTACGGTGAAGCTTTTCAGGAAAGAGAAAGTGCTGACATTGCTTATCGAAGATAACGGCATCGGGTTTTCTGATTCAGACGGCAAAAAGACATCTTACGGTCTTCGTACTATGAGAGAACGGATTGAAGAGATCGGCGGCAGATTTGATGTTATTTCTTTTCCGGGAAAGGGTACGCGTATAGAGATAAGAGTACCCTTGGACCTGCAGAGCATGTTCGGTTGATGTTTTATGGGAGGACAGGATGGAAGAAGAGAAGGTTTTGGACGTGCAAAAAAACTCTAAAATAAGGGTCCTGCTTGCGGACGATCACGAGATGGTACGAATGGGGCTCAAGGCTTATATTTCAACAGATGATTCGATGGAGGTGGTTGGTGAAGCCTCGAACGGCAGACAAGCGGTCGCTCTTGCTGCTGCGCTGAAGCCGGATGTCGTTTTGATGGATCTGCTTATGGAGGAGATGAACGGGATCGAGGCTACTGCCGGGATCACGGAGGCTTGCAGGAAGAGCGGTGCCGATACAAAGGTCATTATCCTGACCAGCTTTATTGAAGAAGACAAAGTCATGCCTGCCCTGGAGGCCGGTGCTTTCAGTTACCTGCTGAAAACTTCAGGACCGGAGGATATACTTCGGGCGATAAGAAAGGCTTTTAACGGCGAATCCGTTCTTGAGGGGAAGGTGAGCCAGGTGATGATCCGGAGCACGAGAAAGGTTAAAGCAAAACACGATCTTCTTACAGATCGTGAAATGGAGATCCTTTGTGAGATCGGGAGGGGTAAAACAAATAAGGAGATTTCGGAGTGTCTGTATATTGGGATAAAGACTGTGAAGACTCATGTGAGCAGTATTCTTGCTAAACTGGAGCTGGAGGACAGAACAAAGGCGGCAATCTATGCTGTAAAGAACGGTTTATCGGATTGAAACCGTTCCATACAGATTACATAGGTACTGCTTAGCACATTCACATTTCTTTTCCGCTTCTTTCCGGCATCTTTCTTTCTCATGATCATATCCGCGGCAATTTGAGTGAACGCTGCCTGAATGGTTTCCTTTGCCGGCTGAACTTGTTTTGAATAGTCTCATACCGATCAACTCCTCTTCGTTTTCTTGTTAGATGCTACTATGCTTAGAGTATACTTTTTGCCGAAGCAGCATTAAACGGACCTGAGGACCTTTATCGGTAGGACGCCGGGCAGATTCTATGTACGTCTGAAGACCTAGGAGAACCGAATGTCAGATTTCGGTGTATTTGCCCTTGGTTATTCTTCTCAATGAATATATGACCAGTACCTGGACCGGATACCAGACAGCTGCCTTGAGTGCGCGCAGTGGAAACATGACTTTCCAGGCTTGCCCGAGGAGTATCGAAAGCCAGTAAGTATTCAGCAGCATGTCGATTAGAACCGTGACGGTAAGGACAGCCAGAGCTACTCTGAGCAGTGTTACAGGCTTCTTGTAAAGGAATACACCGTATATAACACCTGTGATCAGTGCGCTGAATGTTAGTCCCGGGAAAAAGAACGCGCTGGGTGTCGGGAAGAGGAAGAATCCTGCTATGTCTGCGATCGCTGCGTTTATACCTCCAAGAAAAGGGCCGAGGAGGATCGAGCAGAACGCCGTTGCGAGAAATCCGAAGCTTACCCTGAGGTAAGGCAGGTCGACTGGCTTGAGTATTCTGGTTAAGATTATGCCGAGGGCAATAAACAGCCCCATGAGCGCTAACACCAGTGGCTTTCTGAATTTTCTCATTTCTTCGGATAAGTAAACAGACGGACTTTTCATTAAAATTCCTCCCTTAATGTTTATCCTTCAGGTGGCTTTGCCTGTCGGATGTTTACCACATAAAGAGAGTAACTCTTTAGGTGGCAGCGGAATGCGAAATATGTACCGCAACCTTGTCGGGTTTTCGTCCCTCCGGCAACTTCCCGTCCGGGGGGCACTTTACGCACACATCTCTACTCTGCCTGCAAATTTTATATTGATGATGATAGTACGAAGCGGGAGAGTTGTCAATGGGGTGGGAGCCGCCGATGGGGACGGGGGTTTTAAACCCCCGTCCCCATCGGCGGCTCCCGGACACTTATCGGTCGATTTGCTACAGCGCGGGTTTTGAGTTACAATGTAGTGCAGTAAAAAAGACGAGGAGTGATTTAATGAAATACGGTTTACAACTTTATACTCTGAGAGAGTTAACTGAAAAAGACATGGCGGGTGTTCTGATGAAGGTCGCGGCAATGGGTTATGACGGCATTGAACTGGCCGGATTCGGTAACCTCAATACCGATACATTCGCTGAAGCGTTGATAGAGAGCGGACTTGCGGTGATAAGCGCGCACGTGGGAATGTCCGAATTGACAGACAATATGGACGCATGTCTGACATGGGCAGGAGCGATCGGTGCAAAGCGCCTTACGATCCCCGGAATAGATCCGCATGATCTTGAAGAAGATACTATAGCCGAAACGGCAGCGAAGATAAATGAGATCATTGTGAAACTCAAGTTTGCGGGGATAACTCTTTCCTACCATAACCATGATTTTGAGTTTGTAAACGGAAGACTTGACAGACTTGCTAAGCATTGTCCGGATCTGAAGCTCGAGCTGGATACCTATTGGGTGAAGTTCGCGGGAGAAGATCCTCTGAAAATTATGAAGAAATACAGCAGAAGACTTGCACTTATACATCTGAAAGATATGCTGAGCAAGGAAGAACTCACCCACGATGATCCTAATCCGGTACTGATGACAGGTAAAATGAATGTAAAGGCTATATTAAGGCAGGCGGAGATCATAAATGTACCGTGGGGAATAGTAGAAATGGACAGGACAGAGGGCGACCCGCTTGAGGATGTCGAAGCCAGTATCAGAAATTTGAGAAGTCTGTAATCAACTTAAAATAATTTTGTGCTATATGACAATCGATCACCGGAACAAGTTGCCATGATTTATGGTAAAATATTCCGGTGATATTTCTGTTGTCGGAAATTGCATAATCAGAAATTGCATAATCAGAGAAACAACTTAAGCCATATGAAAGAGGTGGACTGATGATCAGAGCGATAGTCGGAGCCAACTGGGGTGACGAAGGTAAGGGCAAGATAACGGATATGCTTGCCGAACAGTCGGACATAGTCATACGATTTCAAGGCGGCAGCAACGCAGGACATACCATAATCAACAGCTACGGCAAATTCGCACTACACCAGATACCATCCGGTGTTTTTTTTGCACATATAACCAATATTATCGGAAATGGTGTAGCTCTCAATATCCCCAATCTCATCAGGGAGATCACAAGTCTTGTTGAACGTGGTGTTCCGGAGCCTAAGATCCTTGTTTCCGACCGGGCGCAGGTGCTTATGCCTTATCACATCCTTTTCGACACTTACGAAGAAGAGCGGCTGAGCGCGAAATCGTTCGGCTCCACAAAGTCCGGGATCGCACCGTTTTACGCGGACAAATTCGCAAAGACAGGGTTTCAGGTATGTGAGCTTTTTGACGATGAAGCGGCACTCAGAGAGAAAGTTACTGCGGTCTGCGAGTATAAGAACATCCTTTTGAAGGAGCTTTACAACAAGCCACCGCTTGAAGCAGATCAACTTATGGCGACACTTATCGATTACAGGGAAATGGTGCGACCTTTCGTTGCGGACACAGCTCTTTTCCTTTATGATGCGGTCAGATCCGGCAGAAGCATTCTTCTCGAAGGCCAGCTTGGTGCTTTGAAAGATACTGATTTCGGCATTTATCCCATGGTCACCTCATCTTCGACGCTTGCTGCTTACGGTGCTGTCGGAGCAGGACTTCCGCCATATGAGATCAAAGATATCATTGCTGTTACAAAGGCATATTCCAGTGCCGTCGGTGCCGGTGAATTTGTCAGTGAGATCTACGGCGATAAGGCTCAGGAGCTGA
>JAQVYV010000192.1 GCA_028708525.1 Eubacteriales bacterium | reverse complement strand
GGTTCGTGAGTATGCCCGTGAAAATGCCAGAAGAAAATTTGTCTTCAATAATGCACATGTGCATGGAATGACAGGGCCTGATGGAGTACTTCTATTTGACTTTCACGCTTACCCTTTCAGAGGGAAAGTTCCAACGGACGAAATCGATCATGTTCCTTCTGAAGATCATCCTCAGAGAGTAGTTCTTGATATTGGTAATAATGATTCTATCTACGGTAGAAGCATGGGTGGAGTTACATATAGCGGGTGGAGTTGTGATTCGCTTCCGTATATCGTTGAACTTGACAATGGTAACGGAGCTGATCCTGCATATCTTAATCACGCGATGTCAAGAGGAGCAGATCTGTGGGGAATGGATGAGATAAGCTGGTTTGTAAATCAACCTTACAGTTATAGGGCATACTGGCTGGACTACTGTTATGATTGGATCCGGGAAAATGATCCGTCCGGACATCTCATGATGCCCGGAAGCAGACCTTTCTATGATCAGAAACTCGGTTCGATCAGTTGGTACTACGCAATGGATAAAGATATATCGACATATGGATCAGGTGATGAAAAAACTATAATCAGGATATGGGCTAAAACAAATTAAGGAGGAGAAAATGAAAAAGAGAAAAGTACTGGTTTTGATGTTAACAGGGATCATTATGATTGCTATGCTTATAACAGCATGTGATCAGGAACCGGCTGTAACATCAGGAATAGGGTCGGCCTTAGAAAGTTCCGGACAACAGGATGAAACAAGCTCTTCTGTAATAAGTGGAGATGAAAGCGGTATTTCATCAAGTGTTATTGAAGGCAGTGAGGACGGTCAGTCTGAAGTCTTATCTGATCCCGCCACTGAGTCAAGTTCAGTATATGTATCCAAAGAACCTATAACAGTTTCTGAAGCCGAAGAAGAAATCAAGAAGCTGGATCTTAAGGGTGCATCGATCACAATGCTTGCTCATTGGGATCCAAATGGTGCTGATGCAAGGCTGGTGAAAACAAGGTTTAAAAACTACTGTAATGGAAACATAATATTTGTAAACGCTCCTTACGAGAAACTTGGAGAGAAACTAAGTTCGATGATAATGGGCGGTGACAGTCCGGATATCTATGCTGTAAGAAACTGGGACTTTCCTGCTCTTATGTACAAGGATGTTTTTCAGGAGTTGGATGATAAAATAGATTTTAACTCTTCTATCTGGGTAGGAGATAAACCTAAATATGATCAGTACTTATGGAAAGGAAAGCACTATATCATAGGCGGAGCGAGTCCTGCGTATTTCATCTGGTACAATAAACGTCTTATGGAAGAATATGGTGTTGATAAGAATCCGGGTCAACTGGCTAAAGAAAATAAATGGGATTGGGATGCTTTCCTGGAAATAGCGAAAGAGATGACTGACCCCGAAGAGAATCTTTACGGCTTTTCTGATGGCGGAGGAAGTTTGATCTATGCTCTTATGTCAGGATTGGGAGAAGACATAATCAAGTTCACTGATCAAGGAATAGAATCGAATGTCAAATCTGCAAATGTAGCGAAAGCACATCAATTTTATTCAGATCTATATAATAAACATAAGGTAGTGAATACCAGTCCTAACAGTCTTCAGGATTTTGCCAACAGAAAGTCAGCCATGCTGTACGGCGGAAACTGGGAAGCCCAACAGGATCCAATCAAAACAATGCATGATGCAGGTGAAGTTACGTTCACACATATTCCAAAAGCTCCCGGTGCTTCAGGATATATATATCCGGGTAGTGTGGGAGGTTATGCTATCCCTAAGGGAGCGAAAAATGTAAAAGGCGCGGTTGCTTTCCTGACTATGGGGCAGGTTTCGCAAGCATATGCAGAAGAAGAAAGAGCTGCCTGGCATAAGAATGCAAACAGAACACCGGAAGAAATAATCATAGTTGATCAGGCTGGTGAACTGGCGAATCTTCCGACTTATTCTTATGGCATAAATGCTGCATCGACAGCTTATTGGCAGGTGTTAGACTCTTTGAGGAATGGTGGAAACTGGTCAACATTAAGTGAACAGTTGGAACCTAAAGTTAATCAGGCAATTGCAGATTTGATGAAATGATAAATCGGTTATGAAAGCGGAGGAAGTCGTGTTCAAAATCAAACGTGATCTGTTTGTGTGTTTTGTATCAGGTATAATGGCGGTGTCGAGCCTTGCTGTTAAAGCCCCGGTCACAGCTGATGTTGTGCCTGTTTCTGATAATGAAAATGTGAGTCCGGGATTCAGCAGTCTTACGTATCGAAATTATATGGAACAGTTCAAAGGCGATTTCCCTGCCGCAGGTGATATCGATATTGAGGCAGTCTCATATGAGACTGCCTCAGAAGATACAGAAGTGACGATTTCTTCAGAATATGAGTCAAGAAAAGACGTTCTTCTGTGGCAATCTCAAGGTGGTGAGGTTGAGTGGACAGTAGAAATCGCGAAGGCTGCAAAGTACATGATCGAACTGGAATACTATGTACTTACTAAGGAATCACGAAATGTTGAAATCGGGATTCAGATAAATAATGAATACCCTTTCGGATCTGCATCAAATATCATTATGCCCCGCTATTTTTATACGGAAGAAGAAATCGTTCCGGATGAGAGAGGAAATGATATCCGCCCGTTTTATAAGGGGCTTGATGTCTGGATCACACATTCGCTGCAGGACAGCAGCGGTTTATTTAGTGAACCGTATCAGTTTCATTTTGAAGAAGGAATAAATACTATCAAATTAGTAGGGGTAAGGGCAGGTATAGCTATTTCGTCGATTCGGCTTTATACACCTGAAAAGCTTCCTTCTTATGA
>JAQVYV010000191.1 GCA_028708525.1 Eubacteriales bacterium | reverse complement strand
TAAGGAATACCCTGCTTCATGTGAAGCATGGGGAATATCGCCCGACGATATAGATAATATAACACTAACTTCAGCAACAGAACTTGAGTTCTGGGTAAGGACCCCGGATGATCGGATAGTAGTCGAGCACCTCTCAGTTTCACAAGGAATGAAAGAGCAGTACTGGAAGAGAACTAAAGGAGTTGTACGAACTGCTCTTGAAAATTCTGTCGAACTGCTTGACCGATACGGATTCAATCCGGAAATGGGGCATAAGGAAGTTGGCGGAGTGAAATCAAGACTAACCGGCAGCGGTAATTTGTCCAACATCATGGAACAATTAGAAATAGACTGGAAATATTCTACAGCACTCCAGACTGCTGATAATGAGTTATTTGCTAGAATTTTCATAAAGGAAGTATTCAGACTGTACGGTCTTGAAGCCACTTTTATGGCTAAACCGGTAGAAGGTGTAGCCGGCAGCGGTGAACACATTCACGTCAATGCTGTCGCAACTCTGAAAAATGGAAAGAAGATCAATCTTTTTTCGCCCGTCGATTACAAGAAGGACTACCTTGACTCAATTGGTTGGGGAGCTCTTATGGGGATCCTTAAGCATTACGATACACTGGGTGCCTTCATCACATCAAGCAATGATGCTTTCAATCGTCTCAAACCGGGTTTTGAAGCTCCTACTCATCCGGTGGCTTCGATCGGAGTAACTAAAGACACTGTATCAAGAAACAGAACTGTACTGCTTGGTCTCATCAGAAATGAAGAATCTCCACTCTCAACAAGATTCGAACTCCGTTCACCTAACCCTCATACAAATGTTTTTCTGTGTCTGGCTGCAGTTTTTCAATGTGCATTAGACGGTATAACCTATGCAGTTACCAATAACAGATCAACTGAAGAATTAGAAAAAGAATTCTGTAAACCATACGGAACTGTAAGTACTTATCTTCCGTCTGACAGAGTCTACAGAACCGAGAAAGATATTTTCAAGGAGTTTACTTCTGAAGAACGGGATAAATTTTTCGGAGCTCCTCCTTCAACTGTTTTTGAAACACTAAACAGACTGCTTGGTAACAAGAAAGGTGTCGATATCCTTACATCAGGTGGTGTTTACTCAGAAAGTATTCTCGCATCTTATTCCAAAGCTATGCGAAGGATGTGGAAACTGGAATTATCAGAAAGGATCCTTCCTAAGAATATTGAAATACTTCGAAGTTTCATCAAACTTCACAATGATTCCGATGGAAACTCTATAGATGATCTGCGTTGGAACGATATTGTCAGATCAAGAAATACTCTCATGAAGGACTCAGAGGAACGACTAAGTCTGTTTTCAAGAATAAGAAATGAAATAGATGCTCGCAATTACAAACTGGTATCAGAGCTTCAGAAAGAAATGAATCGCTTAATGACAGAAATCGAGCATCAATATCATGAATACAGGCGCAATATCATTTGATCATAGTTAGCTTAACAGTTCTTCTATACACAAGAGCTGCCAACAATATCCCTACCACGCCACCGGCCATATCGACTATCATATCAATTATTTGAAAACTTCTGTCCGGTGTGAAGTATTGCATCGATTCATCGCATAGAGAAATAACGAACACATAAACTAATGGTATCAGGAACATCTTTTTGCCGTAAAACCGATAATTGATGATCTTGTTGATTTGTCTTAACAGAATTCCGGAAATTGACCCAAGTATCAAGTATTCGCTGAAATGTGCAGCTACCCTAAGCAGACTATTCAAGTTTGATAATGTTTCCGGAGAATAATCGCATGCTGTTATGATACCGGTCTGAGTCAGTATATGCAAAATAGAGTGAAGAACTTCCATGCTTTCTTCGGTCGATTCATTACCTGATTGACCTGAGAAATAAAACACAACACCCGTCCAGAAAATAAGTCCAAGGATAATTATGATCAGAAACGATATATTTAAACAATATTTTCGGCTTTCTGCTATCAAATCAGTGTATCCTTAGTATCCGGCCTTGAATAAATCCTTATCATAGATAGGCACTCCTCAGAGTTCAGAACTAATTCCCTAAGCTGTTTCTCTGTTAAAGTGCGTCTGACTCCAATTATATATCCCTTTTCTCCCGATGCCTTTCTTCCAACATATTCAACATCGCATATCTCATTGATCTTATCAATGATCCCGTCAGCTGCTGCAGAATCTTTCAGTCTGATAAAAGCACTTACATCACATTCACCGTGATCTCTGATACTTATATTCTTATTTATATTCCAAACGACCTTGTGCGGAGTCAGATTAGTGTGAAGAACAGCTTCAATAACATCAGCGATCACAGCACTTGCAGTTGGCAGTTTACCTGCACCTTTACCGTAAAACATCGAAGGTCCAAGTGCATTTCCTTCAACAAGTATTGCATTGAATACATCATCAGCAGTAGATAAAGGAGATTCTCTTGGAAGGAACATAGGAGCCACGATAGCTTCAGGCTCTCTTTCTGTAAGCTCTCTTATCTGAGCTATCAATTTCACGGAATAACCCAAATCAGAAGCGTATTTTATATCGACTATAGACACCCTTGATATACCCTCTGTGTAAACATCTCTATAATCTATAAATTCACCTGTAGCAATACTGGACAATATCGCAAGTTTTCTGCAAGCATCAGTGCCCTCAACATCTGAAACCGGATTCTGTTCTGCATATCCAAATTGTTGAGCTTCTCTTAATGCCGTTTCGAAGTCTGAGCCTTCTCTCATCATTTTAGAAAGGATATAGTTGGTCGTTCCATTTAAAATTCCGCTGATCACTTTAACTCTGTTGCCGGAAAGAC
>JAQVYV010000041.1 GCA_028708525.1 Eubacteriales bacterium | reverse complement strand
TAACATATATTTGACATATTAGTATGCATTTTATATAATGTACAATTATAGATAGTTGTGAGTTAGAGGTGATGCTTAATGAGGGTAGAATAAATCCTTACAATAACAAAAGGCCGCTACCCAATCGCCTACTAGTAGGCGATGCATGTTAAAGTAAGGATCATTTTTAATATAGCATAAAGATGTATAGGAATCAAAGCAAAGGAGTGAACTATGAAAAAAATTAAGATATTTATGGCATTGATGCTCACTATCATTAGCCTTGTTGTAATCGCACCGGTTCAGGCAAACGCAGCATATTCTTATTATGAGAATTATACATTTTCGACAGGTGCCTTGTGGTGGAAGGAAGATTTTTATGCCTTCGTGTATAGAGATCCTAATTGGTTTACAGTTTTCTACGGAAGCCCTTCAACATCTACAGGATATGAATATAAAAATAATACACAGATCGTCCTTAATCAAACTACCTCCTTTTCAATTGGAGCCCAAACTAAAGGAACATTGAGCGGTAATGTCAACTTTACTAGTTATGGTGTTCCCGCAACCGTAGGAGGGTCAATAGAAAGCACTGTATCAGCCTCATGGGGTGTATCTAATAGCACTACGAGAACAATTCTGGCTAGCGCTCCTAAGGGTTATTATAGTTATAATGTCTGTATAAACATCTATAAAGTTAAAATTAAAAAATATGATGATACCGGATCGTATGTAAGTGAAATTGTGTTTTCAGCTCCGAGAAGCCAGCCATACCGTTCAATAATCTATAACCAATATAATGCTACATATGACGCTAATTGCATACGCTATTGATTTCTTCACCTAGCCAGAATAGAAACAGATCGATGTGCAGAGAAAATCAGTTAACACAGATTGATTTTTTCTGCACTGCAATTTTTAGAATGATGCATGAAAGGGATTCTACCATGAAAAGAACTTTTTCTGTAAACATAGCCTGTATTGTGATAATTACTCTTTTTTCTGTCAGCACAGCAGGTTGTTGTGATAAAAGAACCAAATCAGCAGATTTTCTAACCAATAGCTCACATGTTTATATAAACACGGAGTGTTCTTCTGCTGTATCTTTCCATTTAGCACTTTTCTCCAAGCAGAAAATTCATGAAATCAAATTTGCCGGCCTTGAAGGAAATGATATATACAACGAAAGCCTGGATGTAGACATTTATCAAAATGACTCAGACATCATAAACAGTTATAAATATCAGGGATACCACTTGAAATATATCATGATAGAGATAAAGCCTAATAGCGATGAAGTCATAGACTGTAATTTTGAAAGAATTGCACTTAATGTTGACGGTGTTATTCGCAAGATATCATTCACGAAACCTGTTGAACACAAATTTTCCGGAGGCAATATATTTACAGAACCGCTTCAAATATCAGTTGTGCCAAACGATATGCCATCAGCTTATATAAATGACACCAGTCAATATGTCATTTATGAGTTTCTCGCAACCGAAGACATTATGTTACAAGAAATCCGATTTTCCGATTTTATATATCCTGCGAATGTCACTTATACGATCGATGGCAGTGAATCAATGGAGGCGGTTTTTCCTATCTCTGTCAGCAAGGGGCAAAGACTTAAGATTTCTTTTTCATTTATGTCTGAAACCGCTGACAAATTCAGCTATGTTACAAATAATATTTACTTTGATTATCTCACAGAGAGCGGAATGTCCTTTTATAACAGTGCAGTAATTGTTTTCGATCCGATTTTCCCGATATTGGATAATGATCTGTCGCCAATAAGAACTTTATATGATCACATTGCAGAATAGTAAACCCCTTTACTTACGAGGTGAGAGAATGCGAAAAACACTGCCATTTATTTGTATTATATTTATTATAACTTCCTGTTTGTTCGGGATCTTATATTTTTCTTCACCGAAAAGCACTCTGGAAGCGAGAACTCCTACTCCTGATATATATGTTTCAACATTAAGTTCGAAGGTATATTCGGGGATCATCACCAGCACGATCACAAGCACCGGATTTGTGATTAATAATGCCCCTGATATTTATATCGAAAATATTCATATTGAACATGGAAAATACCCCGGAAGGAATGAATTTATTCTTAGCCACAATATTGGAGACATTCTTAATAAAGGTGATTTGTTTTATGTTTATGACAAAGAAGAAGTGCATGCAGCTTTTGACTGTAAAATTATTGATGTTGTTTATACTGAAACATCCATTCAAATCAGTTTGCTGAACTATGAAAAGTTATTTGTTGTGACTTCACTTGATTATGAAAACCTATCCTTGCTAAATTATGGCACTAAAGCATCCGTAATGGTGACCTCACATGATACTACAAAATATTTTGATGCGAATATTATCTATTTAGGTTATGAAATAAACAATCGAAAAGTTGACGTACATATTAGCACAAATGAAAAGCTTCTACCTGGTACACCGGTCAATGTAGCTTTTGAAATAGTTCATGAAACAGAATCATTATACATTCTGAAAAGCATGCTTATGATGGACGGAAATACTTACTATGTCGAAGTTCAAGATAACAGTGGCGAACGAACACGCCGGGATGTTGAACTAGGAGATTTTTTCGATGTTTATACCAATGGTCAAAATACGGAATTCGTTGAAATTAAGAACGGACTTACCGAAGGAGAATGTTTAGTTGTTGATATGATTGGTTAGAGGATGATTATGAGTGATAATATCGTACAAATGGACCACATTCAGAAGAGCTACGATGGCGTAGCCAATATTTTAGAAGATGTGTCTTTTACTGTAAACAGAGGTGAATTTATAGTCATCAGAGGAGCATCAGGTTCAGGGAAAAGTACACTTTTGAACGTATTGGGTTTGCTGGATGCATTTGATTCGGGATACTATAAATTGAACGATTTTTCAATTGAATCGGATAAGTTCAACAGATATTCAGACTTACGTTCAAAGCTACTTGGCTTTGTTTTCCAGTCCTACCATTTGATTGATTCATTAAGTATAACGGACAATATTCTGCTACCTTTCATATATTCTGATGAATATATCACATCTGAAATAATTGAACGCATGAATATGATCCTGGAAAGTTTTGATTTAATTGAATCAAAGGATAAAAAGACAGCTCTGCTTTCCGGCGGAGAAAAACAACGAGTGGCGATAGCACGAGCAATAATAAAATCACCACCTCTCGTTATTGCAGATGAACCGACCGGTAACTTAGATAATGAAAATACAGATGTTGTCATTGGCTATCTGAAAAACCTGACAAAGAAGAGCACATCAGTAATAATGGTTACCCATGATACTGGTTTACTAAAATACAGTGACAGAAACTATTTATTATACGAAGGAAGGTTAGTATAGATGAGAGTATTCAGTCTATTATTCTATCTAAAACACATTCTCACAATGTGCTTCTGTAATAAATTTCGTTTTTTCCTTTCAGTCATAGGATTATCGGTTGGTTTATTTGTGTTCACAGCCGGAAACATTCTAATGGATTCCTACTACAACGAAAGGTGTAAAAACTATAGGCAAATGGGTGCGGGGGTTTTGGCGTTAATGTATGAGGCTCAATATCCAATTAATAAAGATAATATCTCCGGCAATTACAATAGTACTGTATTTGAAGCTATTGTCTCTGCAGAAAAGCCGGTCATATATGCACAGAAATACAAAAATGATTTTATATGTACATTATCAGCCAATATTATCGGTGTATCCAACACGAAAGAACTCATTCCCGCAAAATTCACAGATAATGAATATTTGATCACCAATACAAATATTGTAAAAGGGCGCTATGTAACTCAAGCAGACAGCATTGATCAAAGAAATGTAGTCGTAATTGATGAGCTTACTGAAGAACTTCTGTTCCCTGATGGCAATTCTTTGGGAAAGCAAATAACTGTTAATGTCTCTATCCCCGGTTTTGCTGATATATCGATGGATACAGAAAGACGATCCGATAAACAACAACTTACTGTGATTGGAATAATTAGCAATAGCTACTATGGAATGCAGGAAGAAATGAAATATCGAAAAAACATGTCTGATTTGTCGGAAAGTTTTGATCTAAACACAGTAATATATTGTCCTGAATCTTATGTGTCAAGCTCGTTTGACTTGTCATCAAAGAGAATGATCGCATGGTCAGAATTAGATGATTTTCAAAGTGCTAAAATAAGAAGCAGTTTATCGATTTATAAAAATCTAAGCCTGCAGGAGATTAATTCTTATAATATAGTGGATACAGAATCATTAATGTTAAGAACCAACAAGGAATTAGAACCCCTTAGAATATTTCTCATCTTTATCTTGATTATTCTCCTTTTGATTTCGGGGATCAATGCTATGAGCATCATGTTTTTTTCAGTCAAAGAGCGAATAAATGAAATCGGAGTAAAGAAAGCTTTAGGTGCATCGAAAATCGAGATTATAAATCAATTTATTATTGAAGGGATCCTAACTGCGCTCATTGCTTCTATTGCTACAATATTTGTAAGCTGTCTAACAGTATTATTGATTCAGAAAACACTAGTAGAGAGAATGTTTATACTATTTGAAGTTCATTTTTCTCTTTCAAACATACTATTGCCTGTATTAATATCCATCATATATGGATTCATATTCAGTTTGATCCCAAGTTATTATGGTGCAAATATCAAAGTAACGGATTCGCTCAGATTTGAATGAAGCTGTTTTCGGAAATGTCGAACATTCTACATTTCTAAATATTGCCCCAGCCGTTCATCCACATATCCGGCAATCAACTCAACCATCTCCCCGGCGTTTCCGTCACGATAGTAAGCATCGAAAGCCTGATAATACCTTTTTCGATCGGTGAATTTAACATTGATTGGCGGGTAACCGTTTTGCATTAAGTCAAGATTCAAAACCAGCCTACCGATTCGACCGTTTCCATCGATAAAAGGATGGATGCCCTCAAAATCAAGATGAAACTTTGATATGCGCTCGATAGGGTGCATTGCTTTTCTTTTTTGCTCATTTCTACGAATCAATTCGGTCATCTGCGCCTCAAGTAAATACGGCTGCGGCGGCTCATGCACGGCACCTATGATTTTCACCGGAATGCGACGATACACGCCTTTGTCTTCCGGTTTATCCATTAAAACGAGAGAATGGATCTGCTTGATTTCACGCTCTATAATTGCATTACCGTCTGAAACAAGGCTTTTCACATATACAAAAGCGTCTTTATGTCCGACTGCTTCTAAATGGTCTTTCAACGGCTTCTGATCGATCGTGACACCTTGCAGTACCATTGCGGTTTCCTGCAGAGTCAGCGTATTTCCTTCAATAGCATTAGAGTTATAAGTGAACTCCACAATAAATTCATCCTGCAAACGCTTCAACTCGCCTTTGGTCAGCGGACGGCGTCTGTTAAGTTCTGCTTTTTTCGCATCTATATTTAATAACAGCATGGCATAAGCACTCGAAAGGTCTTTACCCCTAAGCGTTCTACCGTCGATCGGTTTCGGTGCGTTTTCAGGAACAATATCAATAAATATCTCAAATTACATACACTTATTTGCAGCTATTGTTCCCAAAACAGTAGGAACTTCTGTAAAATTACGATACTGCCAATAGGCAGAATTTTTATTACAGGAGGAAAAACCAATGACAGACAATAAGCCCGTAATATCGATGGAAGTGGACCGTATAGCTTTTATTCTAACACGGGGTGGTTGGCCGGAGGCGGTGGGAGAAGAAAACGAAAAGTATGCATTGCTGCGTTCAATTGCCCGGAATATTTCTACGATGAAAAAATTATATGTCATGAGTTTTCGTTCAGGATGGAGAAAGAAATCATTCCGGGAAAGCTGGAGAAGTATTTCGAAGACTCACCTGCCGAAGAGATGGTGTTTGATGAAGAGAAGGAAACCGCGGATGATCCGAGAGCGAAAGCAAATATCGTTTTGAAGACATTGAAGGATTGCGGATGGATAGAATATGAGATCGACAACGATTACACAGTCATAGTCAATCTTCTCGACCACGCTGCTTTGATGAACGCGGAAGGTTAGAATAAGCCGGGACATCAATGCAAATCAACCGACCAAAGTTCATAGTAAATTATTGCCAAAGTTCATAGTAACAATTACCAAAGTACATAGTAAACAATTGACAAAGTTCATAGTATTGGGCATACTATAATAGGGTGAAAAAATGAGTGAGAACTATTTAAATCGAATTTCCGATCAAAAATTAAGTCATCTTCTCCGAGCTATGGGAGCTGTTTTAATAGAAGGCCCTAAGTGGTGTGGCAAAACAAGATCGGCAGAAGAAGTTGCCAGAAGCGTTTTATATATGCAAGACCCGGATACTACAAAAGCCAACAAACTGATGGCACAATCCAAACCTTCATTGTTGCTTGAAGGAGAAACTCCTCGCTTGTTGGACGAATGGCAGGTCGCACCGGAGCTTTGGAATGCAGTTAGATTTACCGTTGACAAACGACGCTTAAGAGGTCAGTTTATTCTAACGGGTTCTGTTATTCCTGAACGGACAGATGATATGCACTCCGGAACAGGACGTATTGCCAGAATGAAAATGCGCACTATGTCCTTGTATGAATCAGGCGATTCAAACGGAGAAATATCGCTGAGTGCGCTTTTTGACGGTAATAATAACATGGAAGGACGCTCCGGACTAACCATTGGAAAATTGGCATTTGTAATCAATCGCGGTGGTTGGCCTGCAGTCGCTAGGGAAACAGATGAAAAAATCGCATTGACTGTTTCTGCTGATTATGTTGAAGCAGTGGCAAACGAAGATATTTCTAAGGCTGATGGAGTTGAAAAGAATCCCGACAGAGTAAAAGCGCTAATGCGCTCCATTTCCCGGAACATTTCTTGCGAAGCACGCACAAGCACTATTCTAAGCGACCTTGCAGCTAACGACGAATCGCTATCCCAAGCTACCGTTGACCAATATGTAGCGGCATTAAAGAAAATATTTGTAATTGAAGACTTACCTGCTTGGAGTGCAAAACTCCGTTCAAAAACTGCTATTCGCACTACATCAAAACGTCATTTTACAGATCCGTCAATTGCAGCTGCATCCCTTCGTGCTACGCCAAAACGGCTGCTTTCTGATTTTAACACGTTTGGTTTTTTGTTTGAATCCTTGTGCATCCGCGATCTGCGCATATACACAGAAAGTATCGACGGAAGCGTGTATCACTATCGTGACAGAAACGGGCTCGAGATAGACGCTATACTGCAGCTTGCTGATGGACGTTGGGGTGCTGTCGAAATAAAAATGGGCGCAGGGGAAATTGAAGATGCGGCTGAAAATTTACTGAAACTTCGGAAAATCATTGATACTGAAAAAATGAATGAACCGTCTTTTTTGATGGTTTTAACAGGAACTGAATACGCTTTTCAATTGAAAAACGGAGTATGGGTCGTTCCGATCGGTTGCTTAAAAAATTAATGTGTGAACTTCCGGTGAAATCAGGATAAATGCAACGTAAATGCGACGTAAAATATTTGCGTTTCATTTACGCTGCATGCATACTATCGTGAGTTTTGCAACAATTTGTGCATATTCCGGCGTATCCGGACAGCTAAACCGGGATTAAGCTGACTCATCTACGGATTGTACAAAATGTTCCAAGATTATTTCAATCCACGCCCCTCATACGAGGAGCGACCACTAGATATATACAATAAGATGTTCCATGTTGTATATCTTGAGATAAGAATTATATACTTTCAAACATATTTCAAATATATTAGCACAAACTCAGAATAACTGGTGCAAACTTCTCAAGAAATTAATGTTTACTTATAGTTCTTGTTTACCAATGAATGTCAGAGAGCTAAAACCGGACCTGGCGGATAACATCCGGGATCTCCGTTCTTGTTTACGAATCATTCTCGTAAGGAGATGCGATCACATTAATACCGTTGTTATCAAGCACCGAATAGTAATTTGACGGAATGCAGTTTTCGATCTTAAACAATCTTCTGATTTCATAAGCGACTTTCTCGATATTTTCCTCATCCTGATCAGAAAGCTTAGCACCATCTAAAGATAAACTATAGTTCATTGGCATATATTTTAGTTTTCCAAAATCGACAACTTCTAAATAGTTCCGGAATCTTTCATCGATCATTCTGAAATCAAAGTCATCCAGATTTTCTGCCGGCTGGTCTGCGCGAAACTGGAGGTTAAGTTTATCTTTATCTTTAGAGAAAAAATAGTCAAAACTTACGTTAAAATATTCTGCTACAGCATTAAGTTTTACACTGTCAATAACTTTATCACCGGTGAGATAACTCTTAAGTGTCGGATGAGTTACTCCAATAATATTTGCCATTTTCCTGAGAGAGATATTCTTATCTGCCATTAATCCCTCTATTCTCTCTCCAATCATCTTAGATACATTCATCATATTTACTCCTTGACTAAGATTATGTTCACTATTATTGACAATATTTATATATAGTATATAATAATAAACATTAATGAAGATAGGAATATGAACATGAACCGAAGATCAGTTGTTGTAATGCCTCAGACGCAGATGTTGCTAAGTACTATGGGCGAACAGATCAAGCTGGCAAGATTGCGCCGAAAGTTGTCGGTCAATCTTGTTTCTGAAAGAGCCGGAATCAGCAGAGCTTCTTTATGGGCAGTCGAGAAAGGCTCTCCTTCTGTTGCGATGGGTATTTATGCTGCGGTGCTACATGCCTTGAATGGAATGGATAAGGATCTACTAAAAATAGCGAAAGATGATGAACTGGGAAGGAAGCTGCAGGACCTTGATCTGCCGCGCCGAAAACGCGCACCGAAGAAACGGGGAATTTCAAATGAGTAATGATGAAAAGACTATTTTTGTCTATGCTGACTGGCTAGAGACAGAACCAGTTCTCGTCGGGAAATCATATGTAAGCATCAGTCATGCGAATGAAGTTTTTTCGTTTGAATATAGTGATGAATGGTTACAGAAGCATGATGAATATGTTGCACTGGATCCAGATCTTTCATTATATGCCGGTCGTCAGTATACACCGATCGATAAACAAGTGTTTGGATTTTTATCGGACTCGTCACCGGATCGTTGGGGGCGCTTATTGATGAAGCGAAAAGAATCAATTGCCGCGAGAAAAGAATCGAGGAAGCCCAGAGCACTTACAGAGAGTGATTTTCTGCTGGGTGTATTCGATAAGTCCAGAATAGGTGCTCTTCGTTTGTCATTGGCAGAGGGCGGACCATTTCTTGCTGATAAAATCGAATTATCTGCTCCTCCCTGGGCTACCTTACGTTCTTTGGAAACAGCTTCATTGGCTTTCGAAACTGGCGGCGATCAGGACGAAGAGAAATGGTTGATCCAGTTATTGGCTCCTGGTTCATCTTTAGGCGGGGCAAGACCCAAAGCATCAGTACAAGCCCCGGATGGTTCCTTATGGATCGCTAAATTTCCTTCGAAAAATGATGAATGGAATTCCGGTGCATGGGAAATGGTCGTTCATGATCTTGCAGTGAAATGTATGCTAAATGTTCCGGAAGCGAAACTGGAGAATTTTTCGGATAATGGAAGCACTTATCTTGTCAAGCGGTTTGACAGGCTAGGTGAAAAACGGATCCATTACGCATCTGCAATGGCACTTCTGGGGAAGACGGATGGAAGAGGTTCAGATGACTCAAGCTACCTGGATGTCGCTTCGTTCATTAAATCCAATGGTGCTCATCCGGATAATGATTTGATTGAACTCTGGAAGCGCGTTGTTTTTACCATCGCTGTATCCAATACAGATGATCACCTGCGAAATCACGGGTTCATATTGACAGATCATGGCTGGACTCTTTCTCCTATGTTCGATGTAAATCCCAACATCTACGGAAATACGCTGTCCCTGAACATCAGTCATAATGATAATACGATGGATATCGGGCTGGCACTTGAAACAGCCCAATTTTACGGGATTGGGTTGAAGGAAGCTAAGGAAATTGAAAAGGGCATTCTAAAAACTGTCAGAGACAACTGGCGAGATATCGCTTCAGAATATGGCATAAATCGTAATCTGGTCAAAGATATGGAAGCGGCATTTATTCATTCAAGTTAATAAAATGCTAACATCTTCACTGCCCCATAAACACATCAAGCATCGCCAGAATATTCTTTGCAGGCACATCGGATGGTACCGCATGTGTTGGAGCAGCAATATATCCTCCGCCCACAGAAAGACGCTCCATAAGGGAACGAGTTGTCTCTCTCACCTGCTCAGGAGAAGCAAATGGCAGCAATCGTTGAGTGGAAATCCCTCCCCAGAAAGACAGGTCCTTCCCGTACTCAGCCTTGATCTTGTCTACATCATATATCTCCGGCTGGAATGTCTGGTAGCAATCCAGACCTACGTCTATCAGATCGGGCAGGATAAGGGATATGTCACCACAGGAATGTTGCATCACAAATTTGTTCTTTCTTTTTGCAGCATCATACATACTTTTTATCTTCGGCCTGATAAATCTTCTCCACAGTTCGGGGCCCATTATAAGTCCTTTTTGCTGTCCCCAGTCATCTCCGAAATATATTCCGTCTACCGGGTATTCGTTCAGTATATTGATCACTTGGATATTGAAATCACATATCTTATCCAACAGTTCGTCAACAAATCCGGGATCGGTGATCATGTAAATAAGGGCATTCTCCATGCCACAGTAGCTCCAGAGCCGCTCGAACATACTAAAGCCTATTCCTGCGACCAGGAATTTATCTTCAGCTGTCGCTATATGTCTTTCTATTTCTTCTCTAAATCTTTTTTCACTCAGATACGGTTCTTTAAAAAGTCTGATATCCGGTTCGGAAATGATAGGGTGATCTATGACCCCGATATCCTTGTCTGCTCCGCTCCTGTTCCATGAAACACCGAAGTCATCAAGGAAAATCTCACTCCCCTTTTTGTTCTCGGTCGGCCATCCCCAGTACTGGTATGGGTGAAGATGAAGACCTTTATCATCAAGATAAGCCGGATCTCCTGTATACTTCTTAAGATTTTGAGCCGCCTGCTGTGTTAGTTCGATATTATAAGGCACTATATCCGTATTCTTGTGTTCCAGCGCTTTTATGACTCTTTCTCTTCTGCTCATTTTATTCATGTGAATGATCCTCCGCAAATCCATGATATCTTAATTTGCTTGTTTAATATCGCAGAAAATTGTATTAAAATAGCAATATATTCCAAATTTATATTATTATGCGAGGATTAATGAGCAACATACAATTTCACCTGAATGAAATCAAGAAACTTTTAGACAGTTTTCATGCGCTTACGGGGATAAGGATCGGACTTTTCGACGCGGAATATAACGAGATATACGACCAACCGGAAGAGATGAGTGTGTTCTGTTCGTTGTTCAGAAGTGATCCGCTGATCAACAGGAAGTGTATGGATTGCGACATTACAGGCTTCAAAGCAGCAGAGCAGAAAGATGATGTGCACATATACAGATGTCATTCGGGACTGACCGAGGCAAGCATAGCTCTACGCTACGAAGGTATTCTATCAGGCTTTCTGATGATAGGGCATTTCAGGACCGGTACAGATGGTCCGTCAGACTTGGTGCATGAAGACCTCCGCGCAGAGTTTAACCAACTTCCGGTCATAGGACGCAAAGAGTTATCTGACGCTGCTAATATTTTGAAAGCATGTGTTGGATACATCCTTTACAAAGAATGGTTCCAAAGGAATGAAAAGTCCCCGGACGAAAGGATCAGGAGATTCATAGAGGTCAATTTCAGAGATA
>JAQVYV010000190.1 GCA_028708525.1 Eubacteriales bacterium | reverse complement strand
TAGGATCTGATAAGCATACAAAGCGGACAGGGGTCATTGGGGTAAGCGATCACTTCATTGAAAGCATCGTCGAAAATCACGATCCTCATCTTCGTAAGGATATAAAAATCTTTTAGCAGCTCATTCAATTTTTCAACATTGAATTTTAACGTCATTTTGTCCGCCATTACATACGTTTTTACAGATTTTAACATGTTTCTTTCTATAATTCTATACTTGAATGTCTTAGTATATATACATAAGTAATAACAAATCTATCCCGGAGGATCTTTCTATGATAGTCAGCATACCATCAGAAGTGCGTAATGAATATGCCAAAGCCGCGTCTAAAGGCTGGGTGCTTCCATGCATCTGTACCGAGAATCTTACAACCACCGAAGCGATACTCGCAGCTGCAAGTGAATACGGAGCGGAACGTTCTGTCAGTGATGTGCCCGTTATAATTGCAATCACCAATAATTACAACCACAGAAGCCAGTCCGTTAATTATACACATACAAGAGACTGGGCTTGTGGACTGAGACTGTTCCGTAACGACATTCTGGCGCTTGCTGGCCCGGGTGCTCCTTATGAAAATGTAAAAGTCATGCTTCATCTTGATCATGTTCAGTACGACATAGATAAGGAGCTCCTCGAAGGTGATCTTTCAGGTTATGCTTCGATCATGTACGATGCTTCAGCTCTTCCGCTTGATGAAAATATCAGGCTTACAGCTGAATTTGTAAGGGCACGGGGTGATCAGATCGTGATCGAGGGTGCTTGTGATGAGATAGTCGATGCTACCGGAAGCGTTCACAATGACCTTACGACTGCAGAAGTTGCGGAAAGATATCTAAGGGAGACCGGAGTCGAGATGATCGTTGCCAATCTGGGAACAGAGCACAGAGCTACGGGGAAGGAACTGAAGTATCATGGGGAAAGAGCCCGGGAAATAAAGGACAGAGTAGGAACTAAGATAGTTCTTCACGGGACATCGTCAGTCACGAATGATCAGGTAAGATCGCTTTTTGCCGACGGAATATGCAAAGTCAATATCTGGACAGCACTTGAGAGAGACTCATCTGCAGCACTCTTTGGGGACATGGTCAGAAACGCGTCGAAAGTAGCCGGTCCTTCTGCTATAGACAAGCTTATTGAAGAAGGTTATTTGACGGATAAGTGCCGCACGGATGAAAAGATCTCTATTTCTCACTTTACTTATCTTTACAGACAGGGGATCATCTATGAGGAAATGAAGAAGATCGTCCGCTCATATTTCGATCTCTGGTATTTGTGATCAGATTTTCGGGAGGTGATATGGTATGAGTCTATTAGGGCTTGATGTAGGTTCAACAGCCTGCAAAGCGATTCTTTTCAGTGACAAGGGTGAACAGCTTTCTTATTCATACAGAGAATATCCCTCTGCCGGAAATGTTTCCGAGACAAACGGGGATGTTATTTGGGCGTGTGTCAGTGAGGTCCTAACTGAATGCGCGAGTGCTGCCGTCTCGGGGGATCCGGTCAGAGCGGTATCGGTGTCGTCTTTCGGCGAGTCATTCGTTCCCATTGACAGAAACGGCAAAGTGCTCATGAATACTATGCTTTATACAGATAAACGCGGGCAGGATCAGTGCAGGAGATTTGAGGCTGAAATGGGCCGTGAGATAGAAATGATCGCAGGGGCAAAGCTTCACCCGATGTATTCGTTATCCAAGTTTGCCTATATAAGGGACGAGATCCCATGTGTTTTCGAAGAGACACATAAGTTTCTGCTGATAGCATCTTTCTGCATATACAGACTCACAGGTGAATACTTTATTGATTATTCACTTGCCGCCAGAACTCTTGCATTTGATGTTGTACGGAAGAAGTGGTCCGATAAACTTCTTGCTTTGGCCGGAGTTACTGCGGATATGCTTCCTGAGCCTGTTCCTTCGGGTACCGGAGTAGCACGCATACTTTCTTCCGTAGCTGTTGAACTGGGACTGCCTTCGGATTTGCTCGTGGTCACGGGAGGGCATGACCAGGTCTGTGCCTGTATCGGAGCAGGTGTTACTCAGGCCGGGACAGCTGTTGACGGAACGGGGACCGTGGAATGCATAACACCGCTTTTCGACAGACCTGTACTTGACGTTCATTTCCTTGAGAATAATTTCGCTTGTATCCCATATGCGATAGACGGGATGTATGTGACATACGCGTTCAACTTCACCGGTGGGTCGATACTTAAGTGGTACAGGGATAACTTCGCCGGATATGAGCGGGAGCTTGCCCGAGAGAAAGGCATCAGCGTTTATAAGCTACTTGACGAAAGAGGAGCGAAAGAACCAACTGACTTGATAGTGGTGCCGCATTTTGCCGGATCGGCGACTCCCGATATGGTCGACCACGCAAGAGGTGCTTTCTACGGATTGCGCTTCGATACAACAGCTCCGGTCCTTTACAGAGCACTGATCGAAGGAGTGACGTATGAGATGGCTTATAATATGCGATTTCTTTCAGAAGCCGGGATAAACATCCGACAACTCAGAGCCGTTGGCGGAGGAGCTAACTCTGACTACTGGCTGCAGATCAAAGCTGATATAACCGGATGCGATATCATACCTCTGGATGTTCCGGAAGCCGGGATCACGGGGACTGCGATGCTTGCAGGGACCGCGTCGGGTATTTACGGCGGCCTGGAGGAAGCAGCAGAGTATTTCGTAAAGGAAAGACCCCCGATCCTGCCTGATGAAGGGAACCACAGGATATACATGGAGAACATTGAAAGATATATTGAAGCACGAAAGAGATCCACAGATCTTTATAAATCAAGAGGAGGAGAAATCAAATGAGAAATCTTACATTTGCGCTTTATTTCGGGAACAGAGGATTTTTCCCTGAAAC
>JAQVYV010000189.1 GCA_028708525.1 Eubacteriales bacterium | reverse complement strand
ATACTTAACGTAAGCCGCGCGACTTTCTACAGGCGACTGAAAGAATTTAGCAGGGAAATATGAGGAAAATCTTACTGACAATCGGGATCCTTTTATTTGCAGACTTCTTAGTCCTTGCTTTTATTACGAACTTTCACACAGGTATCGCGCTTCAAGGTATAGCTGCGGTACTTATTATCATGTACGCGGTATTTTTCGAGAGAATCAAGAGGAAAATACACATATCCATCATTTCGATCTTAATAATCCCGATCATTTTTATTACAGTTATCGCTGTTTACGGTAATACCGATAATGCAGATTACACCGAAGATACCGTGATCGTTCTGGGCTCAGGTATCAATGGTGAAAAAGTCAGTCCCAAACTTGCCAAGCGGCTGGAGGCAGCGATCAGATATCACACAAATAATCCTGACGCGATGATAGTCGTTTGTGGCGGGAAAGGCGATCAGGAAGACATAACGGAAGCATTGGCAATGGAACGCTATCTGCTGTCAGAAGGCATTCCCGGTGATATCATTATCAGGGAAGAAAAATCTACATCAACATACGAGAATATTCTTTTTGCCGGAAATATACTGAAAGATCGTTTCGCACAGGGATTCTCATCTGTCATCATCACCAGCGATTATCATATATACCGCGCGGTCAGGACTGCTCATAACATTGGTTATCAGGCTGAACACATCAGCACTATAACCCCATGCTACACTGTGGTTGCCGACTATTTAAGAGAGATGACTGCTATTATTTATCTGTGGCTGTTCCCTCGCTGACCGATCCTTTTCGCCATAAATATATCCGGCTTCCCGATACCATTAGCATCAGGAATAACCCCAACTATCTTATAACCCAATTTCTGATAAAATGTAAACGGATGTCCCTGCAGGTTTCTGATACTCTCAATTTTCATGAAAGTATCCTCAAACAGATCAGTATCAGACAGAGACGTTTTCCCAAACTCATCATCCGTACCTAAATACATGGTTATGCAACCCTTATCCACTGCTGCTTCTTCTAGTGCAAGAACAAGTCTTGTTCCCACACCAAGCCTAAAGTGATCAGCGCGCACCACAAGAGGATGCAATTCCCATCCGGTAGTTCCGTACTGAGGCATCGCACCAGCAAATCCAATAAGACTTTCATTTTCTGTTGCCATGAAAGCCAGCTTCCCATCCTCAAGTATCTGCTGCATCTCTTCATCAGCACTGTCCCAATAAGCTTGTGGAAAAGACTCAGCGAGCAGCTGAGCCGCTTCGTTGATATATTTATTGTTTGATCTGTCAAATCGCAGTATTTCCAATTATATACTCCTGCTCTGCACGATACATCCGTCCCTATTTGTTCTATCTCTGGATCCTATCGATCCTCTCAGAAATCAAATCTTTCATCTGTTGCTTTAAATCATCAGACAAATAAGACCGATCGCACTGCAACAGGAAATCGTCTCTCAGTGAACAAAGCTTCTTCATCATTGCATCTGCAGATTTAGCATTAACGCCACAATTCTCTGCGAATTTGACGAAATCATTTCTTCTGATATTTCTCTTTTTACCATTAAGTGTAAGTGCAACTTGTTCCGGATCTTCAGGCAGAATTATACTGACCGGAAGCATATCATATGCACCGGACAGACAGTATTTCCTGCTGGCCGGCTCTGTTTCGCGTAGTGAAAAATTCTTAAGATGCATGTCAGAATTGCCAATAATAAAAGAAAATACTACTCTCAGAAAAAGTTCGGACAGATCCAAACCCGGGCGAATTGAAAATCTCCTGATCACCCTACCACAATTTTCATAAGATCCCTTGTACTTATCCTGTGTTGATCTTTCAGAAAGCTGACAGAAATCCTCCATTGCATATAAGCTCACAACATCGTCTCTAATGTCTCTGTCAATACGCTTTGTTATATATGCATATTCGCCGCTCATGCTGATCATCGCATGTGGTACTGTCTTTATACCGGCAATTTCAGCTAGTCTCATAGCCAGATCTTCGAATTCCGGCAGTGAATCATACTCTTGTGTTTGCGGTTTCAGAATATATCCGGTCGGATAATCTACGATCGTGAGTCTTGCATCAGCGTCACAGGACAAGCGGAGAGAAAGTTTCTTCTGAACTCCCGTCACCGTAAAGCCTTTATTCACAGCCGCATTTGCCAGTTGCTCCAATTGTCTTTCAGAAATATCCGGCACCGGCATTGCCTTTGTGCCCCAAAAAGACCTTATACATTTGATATGCCAGCGATCCTTCTTCTCCTCATCGGAAGAAGCATCTGTTATCATCTTCCCACAATACAGGCAGTTCAATTCTCCGCCTCATTCCTGATGCTGACATCACCTATACAATCCTTACACGCAGATAGCAATAGTCCGAACCGGTCATTCAAATCGATTTTCCAGTTTCGGCTCACAACACCAAGCAACCAGCCTTCAGGAATCAATCCGTCAAAGAAAGGGAACAGGGTCGTCGATCTATATTCTATATTTCGAATTGGCAATGTCAGACTCACAGAGATCGAATTCTCTCTTTGCAGATACTCTTTATTGTATGAAAAAATATATCCTTCATCAGTTTCGGCAATTATTCCTGCAAAAACACTCTGTATATAAACAAAACCCTTCCGATACTCAAAATCCAAAGGTCACCCCTCCTTCATCCCGGGTGTTTTAAGATGACCACAAACACCCGGCACGGCTTCCATTCCGAACATTGCCAGTGCCTGATTGACTTTGTCGAGTCGCACTGTTTCTTTACCCTGTTCAAGCTCTCTGACAAAGCGTAACCCCAGACCCGAACGCATAGCAAATTCTTCCTGCGTCAGCCCTGCTTTCCTTCTCTCTTCTTTAATAAATTTACCGATAATATTCATATTTTG
>JAQVYV010000188.1 GCA_028708525.1 Eubacteriales bacterium | reverse complement strand
CGGACTTTGCGAGGGATCAACGTGAAAAGCACTGTCTTTGATCACAGTGCCGTCAACTGTCACACTACCGGACCGGATAAGTTCTTTAACCGTAGTCCTGGAGCCGTAACCCGAATTCGCAAGAAGTCTGTCCAATCTCATGCTATAATTATATACTAAATATATATGAGCAGGAAGGTTGGAGACGATATGCCGAAAGCCAAATACATGATCGAAGCGGATACTCACTGTCACACTGTAGCAAGTACTCATGCCTACGGGACAATAGGCGAGAATGCCGCGGTCGCTAAAGAAAAGGGATTATTGATGATCGCTATGACAGACCATGGTCCGTCTCTTCCTGATGGAGCACATAGCTGGCATTTTTATAACAGCAGAGTACTGCCCCGGAAAATATTCGGAGTCACCATATTGAGAGGTATTGAAGCCAATATAATGAATACTGAAGGTGAACTTGATCTTGAGGATGTGTATTTTCGTGATCTGGACTGGGTTATAGCGTCTTTTCATAAGCAAACTTTTATCAGGGCAGGCATTAATGAACACACCGAGGCTTTGCTCAATACGCTTGACAACGATTTAGTTGATGTGATAGGACATCCGGACGCACCGGTCTATCCTTTTGACGTAGAAACTGTGATAAAAGCATGTAAGGCGAAGAATAAACTGATAGAGATCAACAACAGCTCTTTCACTGTCCGTAAAGGCGGGGACGTTATGAGAAGTGATATAATCAAAGCATGTATGAAGTATGAAGTACAGGTGGTCGTGAATTCAGACGCGCACTGTCCGTGGGATGTCGGTAATGTCTCCAGATCTTTGGCACTGCTCGAAGAACACGGTTTCCCGCCTGAACTGATCTTTAATGCCAAAGCGCAGAATATTGCGGAATACATCAAAGCAAAGCATGGCAGAGATATCACCTGAGGAGTAGTTATGGCAATACTAACTGATCATTTGCATGTTACCCTGAATGATCTTGAAGAAAACTTAAGCATGTTCAAACTTGAGGATCATATTCGTGAAAGCGAAGCCGGATTTGATGAGAAGGTTGAAGCGATAGCTCTGCGGGCTGCTGAAGACCGCGGTATAAGGGCAATATTTATATCCGGACCGAGTGGGTCAGGGAAAACAACTCTGAATGACAAATTAGTTAAGGCGTTGGACAAGCATGGGATCAAAGCAGTTAATCTTTCGTTGGATGATTACTATTTTTCACATGAATTTGACACTGATGAGTATGGACGCTTTGACTATGAAAGCATAACAACGCTTGACACAGCACTTATCGCTGAACACATAAGAGGTCTGATCTCCGGCAGAACAGTTATGATACCAAGGTTTGATTTTCTGACAAAATCCAGAGTTGAGAGCAAAGCGAAGGAGACTGTCCTTCACGAGGACGGAATACTTCTTGTTGAAGGACTGCACGGACTGGCGGCTCGAATTGCAGGAACGATACCTGCACAACAGTGGCTGGGTATATTCATCATGCCCTACGCAACACTCACTGATGACTATACGCTTCTTGATCACCGAGATATGCGGATCCTTAGAAGAACGGTCAGAGATGCATTGAACAGAGGCGCAAACGCTCTTTCAACTATAGATTACTGGCCGATGCTTGACAGGGCTGAAGCGGACAGTTTCCCTGAATATCTTGCCAACGCGGATATATATATCAACTCTGCTATGCCCTATGAATTTTATTGCATTGCTCCGCTTGCCAGGAGAATGATCGAAGATGCTTTGCTCGATTACAGACATAATAAAATAGCGAACTCCAGATTAAACAAATTCAACAGATTCGCCCAGGTCGATCTGGCATTGGAAACAGCATACAGACTTCACGCCGTCACATCCAAAATACCCGGGATAAGCGCTGATCTAGTTCCGGAAGACTCACTGCTGAATGAATTTATACGGAAACACTTGCATTAAACGGAAACGGATTATAGAATTTATAACATGCCAATACGAATACCTGACAATCTTCCTGCTTATGATACGCTTGAAAAGGAGCTCGTATTTGTCATGTCACATACCAGGGCGTTCCGGCAGGATATTCGTCCTCTTAAGATAGTTATCCTTAATCTGATGCCAACTAAGATAGTTACAGAAACACAACTTTTAAGACTTCTGAGTAATACTCCGCTCCAGATCGAAGTGGATCTCATGATGACGTCGTCTTATCGCCCTAAGAATGTATCAGAAGAGCACCTGGTAAGCTTCTATCAGACATTCGATGAACTTAAGAAGAATAAGTATGACGGAATGATAATCACGGGTGCACCGGTAGAGCAGATGGCTTTTGAAGAAGTTGCATATTGGGATGAACTTAAGGAAATCATGAACTGGAGCAAATCGAATGTGTACTCGACACTGCACATTTGTTGGGGTGCTCAGGCAGGTCTTTACCATCATTACGGCATCCCTAAATATGATCTTCCTGAGAAGATGTTCGGGATCTTTCCTCATTCACATAAATGGAACAAGCCGGTCAAACTTTTCAGAGGGTTTGACGATGTTTTCTATGTTCCGCATTCGAGGCATACTGAGGTAAGGAGAGAAGACATTCTGAAAGTTTCTACCCTCAGGTTGTTATCTGAGTCATTGGAATCAGGGGTTTTCGCCGTATCGGACATGAAAGGCCGAAAGATCTTCATTACCGGCCACCCCGAGTATGATCCGGATACTCTTCGCGGTGAATACTGCAGGGATGTTAACAAGGGTCTTCATATAGGGATGCCGAGGAACTATTTTCCGGGCGATGATCCATCTGAACGACCTATGGTCAGTTGGAGAAGCACGGCTTATCTCCTTTTCTCAAACTGGCTCAATTATTATGTTTACCAGGATACTCCTTTCGATCTTGAAGAGCTTAGCGACAGGTACTGAAA
>JAQVYV010000187.1 GCA_028708525.1 Eubacteriales bacterium | reverse complement strand
TAAGATTACTGATTCGGGCTGTATAACTGTCCGCGGTATACTACACCGGATGATAAAGTAATGTTATTCTGGATTATGGGTTTTACCTGGGCAAGGCTGTTCAAATCAACATTTAACATAGTTCCGGACTGCTTTCTCGACTAACTGGTTCAGAGATATACCTTTTGCCGTAGCTATTATTGCAGCCTCCTTGTGAAGATCGGGATCGATACGAACATTGAAACTGCCTTTATACGCTTTCTGCGGTTCTTTACCTTGTCTGATGCATATGTCCAAATAATCATCAACAGCATCGATAAAAGCTTGCTTTAATCCTATGATACTTTCACCCTCAAAGCTGACAATGTCAGCAATACCTGTGATCTTTCCGAAAAAGCAGTTATCATCATCACTATATTCAATATGAGCGTAATATCCCTTATATTTCATCATATTATTCATTTCAAATCTCTCCTATCGATTTAAGAAAATCTAATACCATCCTTATCTGATATGCTTTAAGTTCATTGCCCGGGTGAGGCTTGTGCAATCGAAGTACCGCTTTAGATGGTTTGTGAATGAATGATACACGTGAACCGGATGTCTTTCCGGTGTCATCTTCAAGGCAATTCAAACTTCCAAGCAGCTGCTTCAATTCATCATATGTAAAGTCTCTGGGTTTTTTAACTATCCTATCGAAAAGTTTATCTTTTCTGCTCATATTATATACTCCTTTCAAATAATATGCAACTAATATATAGTTGCATATCATTTGTGTTCGTGCGAATTGACTGATCAAAGATGCATTAAGTATATTATCTATTTCGTAAAAAAACAGGATATAAATAGAGACAAAATGTATAAGTAATATACATTTAATGAACTGTACAGGGGTATATGATAATAAGTACCGCAGCTATACCTTGAAGCGCGATACCTGTGTGAAAGTTCGTAATAAAAGCAAGGATTAAGAAGTCTGCAAATAAAAGGATCCCGATTGTCAGTAAGATTTTCCTCATATTTCCCTGCTAAATTCTTTCAGTCGCCTGTAGAAAGTCGCGCGGCTTACGTTAAGTATCTTCAAAGCCTCGCTCTCCGTGATCCTGCCGCTCCTGAACCCGCGAAATACTTCAAACGCTTTGGTGTCTTCTATCTGTATACGCTTCCTTCCGCGATACTTGCCGGCAGCTACAGAATCACTGATCCCCATGACACGCCTCTGCTTTGAATAAAACTTTTCGTTGCGATATAGTGGGATAAGCAGCGAATAAAATGCCTTGCGGTTACTGTCGTCTATCGAAAATCCGTCCGTCCTAACATCATTGCCGTAACAAATGATCTTCAGTATCCTTTCGCAGATCATCACAGCACGTTCATATATACCGGGATCATGGATCGTAACACAATGCTTAAGATCCTCATCAGTCAGTCTCTTCACATACATACGATCTCCGGAATAGCGTGTCGTGGTGCGGATGAGCCATTCGAGGCGGTTCAGGTATTTCATTCCGACTTCTTCAAGCAGTTCCCACAGATTTTCACGATTCTCACCAGGGGATCTTTCGCTTATGAAAACGGGGGTCATATTTTCTCTTATATATTGAGGTTTTCGCAGATCCAGATCAAGCCCGGGGATACCCTGAAATTCAGGCGGGGACAACAGATCTATCACAGAATAATTCGGTGTAAAGACGTAACTGAAAGAACCATCGGCCTTCTCTGTGTAAGTTATTTCAGCGACCCTGTATTCGAGACCAAGGTCATCGCGAAGACATATGATCCCGCTGGTAGTGATCTGATTCATTTCGTGCTCCTCAACAGGTCGAATGGTGCCTTGAGGATCTTGTTGTATCTTTCGGTAAGCATGTACTTGTAAAACTCCTTGTGAATTTCCGAAATGCCTTCAGTCCGGGCGATGAGTTCAGTGATTTCAGCCATGTCGATTCTGTCAAAAACCTCAACCAGAGCTTTATTACACTCAGGAAAACTCAAGCTGTTGATAACTTCATAATATGAACTTTTATCTCCGTCAAGCTTGATTTGAGAGGTCGGAAAACCGTAGACCCGTTTGTTGGTTTCGTCAGGTGAATCCATTACCCGGGTCATCTCATCCTCTTCTGTCATATTCGGGAACAGACATGATCCGTTGTCGAAAATCGGTGCAAGACGATATCTGTTTTCCTTCTTAAGAAATCCCCAGTTACCGCCATGCCGATCAAAGTTCCCAAGAAGAGCGTCTACTACAAACATCCTCCAGAAAATATCGATAGTTTCTTCGATTTCTGTGAGCTTGGAATTCTCTGACAACATCCTCATAATATCGCTGTATGTGTACTGAAATCTCTCCTTATCCTGATCAAGGGAGCTTTCTCCTACATCATTGAAAGGAACGAAATGTTCACCATCATCAATGAAATTCCTGCATGCAACAACAGGCTCACCCTTATATGTTCCAAGAAAAGTTTCCTGTGCAGGTATACCTGCCATTCCGAAAATTCGTGAGCCAAGATGCTCCGAAATGTGATTATAACGTATACCGAATGCTGTGACTTTCTGAAACTTCAGCATATATTCGATACCGTTTACAACGATCCCGATTTTTCTTTCGGAACCACCATAATATTTATCACTGATTTTATATCTCGAAAAATCCATGTCTACAGTATAACACAAAAACTGGAAGTATCAATAGGATATAAAATAATAATGAGACTGGATGATGGGGACGGGGGTAAGTAGTATAATAATTACTAAATAAGCCATTATTCCGGCGTAAATAGGCGATAGAGGTGGATCATGAATTATAACGATATAAAAAAGCACTTAAAAATTCTGCATTCAGTGGAGTGATATCTGTTGTTAAGGAAGGGCAGAGAGTGTTCCTCGGTGAGTACGGATTTGCGGATAAGGCAAATGAGGTTCCGAACAGACTGGATACG